>NZ_JBQVPI010000034.1:0-41972 GCF_052438155.1 Shinella sp.
TGCCATTGTTCTCGTGTTGATGGAGAACTTGTCATGGACAGGGTCATTACTGAGAAGAAACGAGATGGCTCCGATGAACTTGCCGGCTCTCCTCGCCAAGCAGCGGAAGAACATGGCCCGTTCCTGGCCCGACTGGCGGACGATGAGCGAAGACAGCGCGATCGAGCATGATCGATCGAAGGAGCCGGGAGAATGACGGCGCCGGCCCTCATAAAACAGGCGGAGCTTCGGCGTATGGCATCCATCGCCAAGAAAGAAGGCGTGCGAGTCGAGGTCAACGGGAAGATTTTCCGAATTTCCCCCGATATCCCCGATAATCACAAGGTCGAACGGCTTGTCAAATATGAGGACATAGCCTTCTGATGGCGGACATGCCCCGCAAGCCATTTCTGTCCCACGAAAAAACCAGACACGATCGATGGGTTTGGTATTTCAAACGCCATGGGAAACGCGTTCGGTTGCCGGACGAATATGGCACACCGCAGTTCAATGCAGCATACGAACGGGCATTGACCGGCAGCTCTGCCTCGCCAGAGCCACTTAAGCCAAAGACCGGCACATTCAAGTGGCTGGTCGGGCAGTACAAACGAAGCGCCGCCTTCTCCGCCCTTGCCCCTCTAACCCGGCAAGCTCGGGACAATATGCTGATCGCAGTTCTGAAGGACCCGAAGGTTGCCGAAATGCCCTACGGCGCCATATCTCGCGCCAACATAAAAAAGGGCATAGACAAGAGAGCCGCGACCCCGAACGCGGCGAACAACTTCCTGAAGACCATGAGCCACCTTTTCAAGTGGGCCGTGGAGGCAAAGCACCTTGAAACCAACCCGGTTTCCGGCGTCTCAAAGGTCACGATAAAGACCGATGGCTTTCACGCATGGTCGGTCGAACAAGTGGAGAAATACCGGGCGCATCACAAGCTTGGGACGAAGCCGCGGCTCGCGATCGACATCATGCTCTTCCTTGGACTGCGCCGTTCGGATCCGTGGTAGTCGGACGCCAGCATATGAAGGATGGGGTGATATCCCTGCGAACTCAGAAGACCGGCGTCTGGGTTCATCTCCCGGTTTTCAAGCACCTACAGGAATCAATTGACGCGACGCCGACCGGCGATCTGGCCTTCCTTACTACGGAACGAGGAAAGCCGTTCAGCTCCGGCGCATCATTTGGGAATTGGTTTGCAAAGCAATGCACACTCGCGGGTCTGCCGGACGAATGCCGTGCACACGGGCTGCGAAAGGCGGGCGCCACGATAGCTGCTGACGAAGGTGCGACTGCCCACGAGCTGATGGCGATGTATGGCTGGTCTCGTCTCACCATGGCAGAGACATACACGAGGGAAGCCGAGAAAAAGAAGTTGGCGCGAGGCGCGTCGGAACGCCTGTCGAACAGAATGTAGGTCGCACCTTTGACCCTACTCGGTCGCACCTGTAGTGAAATCAACATCTTAAATAGTGTGTTGGCGACCCCTGCAGGGCTCGAACCTGCGACATTCTGCTTAGAAGGCAGATGCTCTATCCAGCTGAGCTAAGGGGCCGTTACCGGTGGCGCCGGTGAACTTTAGTGGGTCCAGGGCTGCATACGGTTGAAGCGAAAGTTATCCGGATAGGCGACGCGCTTGCGGGTCGCTTCCTTGGGCTCGATCAGGCGATATTCGATGCCGTTGCGTGTCGCGTAGGCAATTGCCTCTTCGCTGGTTTCGAAAGTGAGCTTGACCTGCTGGTACATGTCGCCGGAGCTCGTATAGCCCATAATCGGATCGATCGTCCGCGGCGTTTCGGCGTCGAACTCCAAAACCCAGAGGTTAGTCTTGGCCTTGCCGGACTGCATGGCGGTCTTGGCGGGACGATAGATCTTCGCGGTCATCGAAGCGGCTCCAGAATTCTCGCATAAAGGCGCACCGTTGTGCCGTCGCGCGTCCGAGAATGCATAACCCAGATTCCGTAAAGGGGGAATGACCGGAAGAGCATTTGCCATCAAGACGCTCGCAGATGGTCGGAGTGGAGAGATTCGAACTCCCGACCCTCTGGTCTCAAAGCAGTGACACTGCCTACGAAATCGGCATTGTTGATATCTGGAAACGCCCGATAATGCCCGTTCGTTCCCGCTAAATTCCGTTGTTCCGCTGGCGGTAAGTTGGCGGCAAATCCGACTCCCCTCGAACGAGAACATTCGACCAATGGCCGGATGCTCGAGAGGAGTCAAGTCGCTTTCTTTTCATCAGGTTCGCCCGGCCGCTGCTTTCGAGGGCCTTTGCGGTTTAGCACCTTATGAACCTCGGAATACTCGCCAGGAATCAGCTGGGCATAGACCTGCCGGATAGCCTCAGGCGTCGTCGATACGTAATGGGCGACAGCCTCAATCGACACCCCTTCCCTCAATATGCTGTGTGCTTGAGACTGCGTCTGTTCAATACCTTTGCGTGTTCCGGGGGCAACACCTCACTTTTGAGTGTGTAAAAGCCTTTCCGGCAATCCACTGGTCGACCTTGGTATTCGATAAGGTAGCAGCAGCCGTCTACCTCGTGCCATTTCCTCATCAGATGAACGAGACGATCAGGCAATAGGACGGGGTCTGCTCTCTTGTTTGCCGCGACGTCCTCTCCGAGCGCCGATCGATAGAAGATTACCTTCTTCAGATCGATCCACGGACGACCTGGCTCACGGACAAACGATGCATCCTGGATGCGCGCTGCGCGCGTCCCCGTCCAGGCGGCAACAACAATGAACTTGCCGATATGCGCCGCCACACGCTGACACTTCACGGTCGGGCGATCCTCAATCGACCCGCCGCGCGCTTCCATCTCCTCGAGCCAGCCCTTACGCCCCTCCCGCGACGTATGGCATTTGCCCATAGCCGCTTTGTACATGGCAGTCAGCTCGTCTATTTCACAATAGTCGATACGGTTCTTGAGCCGTGCCGGCTGAGCATAATCGAGCTGATCCGCACTTAGCCTTACGCGGCTCTGCTGTGCGGCATATTTGATGATCCCAAGGACTGACCGATATCGTCGCGGGGCGCTTCGATGCGGGTATCCGCTTGGGTGAGCAAGTCCAGAAAGACATGGTGGCAGTCAAGGTCTGAATAGCCCCGCGTTTCGTAGACGTTCTCGGGTTAGGTTTTCTGCTGTTTCTCGAACTCGACGAGCGACAGCATCCCGATTGACCTGCCGCTGCGAATTTCCTCCAGAATTGATTAGCGTCCGGCCCATTGAAGGACGGACGCATGAAGAAGCAGAGATTTACGGAAGAGCAGATTATCGGTGTTTTGCGTGAACAGGAGGCTGGAGCGAAGGCGGCCGACCTGTGCGGCAGGCACGGAATTTCAGAAGCGACGTTTTACAACTGGAAGGCCAAATACGGCGGCATGGAAGTGTCCGAGGCGAAGCGCTTGAAGGCGCTCGAAGAGGAAAACGCCAAGCTGAAGAAGTTGCTGGCCGAGCAGATGCTGGACGTTGCCGCGCTCCGCGAGCTTCTTTCAAAAAAGTGGTAGGGCCCGCCGCCAAGCGTGACGCGGTCACGCATCTGAAGGCCGTTATGGGGCTTTCGGAACGGCGGGCCTGCCAGATTATATCCGCCGACCGCAAGATGGTTCGCTACCGATCCTGCCGACCGCCTGAAGTCGAGCTGCGGGCGAAGCTCCGAGATCTGGCCAATGAGCGCCGGCGTTTCGGATACCGACGGCTGTTCATTCTGCTTCGGCGTGATGGAGAGCGGTCCGGCGTCAATCGCATCTACCGACTGTATCGGGAGGAAGGTCTTTCTGTACGCAAGCGGAAAGCCAGGCGGCGCGCTGTCGGCACCCGTGCGCCGATCCTCGTCGAAGCAAAGGCAAATGCCCGCTGGTCGCTGGATTTCGTTCACGACCAGTTCTCCTGCGGCAGACGCTTGCGTGTGCTCAACGTTGTCGACGACGTCACGCGCGAATGCTTGGCGGCAATCTCGGACACATCGATCTCCGGTCGTCGTGTCGCACGAGAACTGACGACGCTTATTGAACGGCGAGGCAAGCCCGGCATGATTGTCTCCGACAATGGGACCGAACTGACCTCGAATGCCATCCTTGCCTGGTCGAAGGATCATAAGGTCGAGTGGCACTACATCGCGCCAGGAAAGCCAATGCAGAATGGATATATCGAGAGCTTCAACGGCCGCATGCGCGACGAGTTGCTCAATGAGAGCCTGTTCTTCGGCCTCGACCACGCCCGCAGCGCCATCGCGGAATAGGCGGACGATTACAACAATTTCCGGCCGCACTCATTGCTCGGATACCAGACCCCGGCAGACTATGCCGGGATCATCGCCGCAACCGGCTCCAACGCTACGCGATGTGGAAGCTTCGCGTAGCGTTGGAGCCGGTTGCTCACACCGCGCCATTTGGCGTATCAAAAACCGCCGAGGCTCTAATCGCTGCCGGAGGAAAGTTCAGGGGAAGGTCACCGGGAATAAAGATCTATGACGACGGCCAGATAGGCAAAACCTTCGCTGGTACGGATGTAGATGATGTCGGTGACCCAGACCTTGTCTGGAGCCTCGACGTCGAATTGCCGATCCAGCGTGTTGTCGATGACAACGGAAGGTCTGCCACCATAGACGCTGGGACGGCGTTTGTAGCCGATCTGAGCCTTGATACCGGCAATCCGGGTCAGGCGGGCAGCCCGGTTGGGGCAGCATGTCTCGCCGTGATCGAGCAGGTCGTCATGAAGCTTGTGATAGCTGTAGACCTTGCCGATCTCTTCCCAAGCCGTCTGGAGCAGATCGATCTGCCGCTTGTCCTCGCAGGCACGCTTGCTCAACGGCATCCGAAGCCAAGCATAAAACCCGCCGGGATGGATGCGGAACAGGCGGCACATCATTCGCACCGAAAACCGCTGTTGATGCTGGGCAATGAACGCGTACTTTACTTTGCATCCCTAGCGAAATACACGGTGGCATTTTTTATAATATGTCGCGTTCCTGGGTGAGACGCGCCAGCTCCTTCTTGAGCCACCTGATCTCTTTTGCCTGGTAACTACCCTGCTCACCGGGCGTCGAAGAAAACTTCTTCTTCCACTCATAGAGAGAATGCTGGTTGACACCCAGCCGCTGCGAAACTTCCGAAACCGGATAGCCCCGCTCAGTGATCTGACGCACCGCGTCACGCTTAAAATCGTCGCTGAAATTAGCTTTGCCCATATCCGCCTACTACCTCAAATTTAGGAAGGAAGACGTCTACAAATCTCAGGGCTATTCATGTTGATGAATTTCGCGACGCCGAACCAGCCAACATTTTGGAACTCATCGTTGAGCTAAATGCCACAAACCGTGTTCAATAGCCAAATCCGCAAGATGGAGTATTATGGAACTTAGAAACATCGAATAAGTTATTATTATTAAACGAAATCAATAGCATAGAAGGCTAGCTGAATTTAAAAGTCACACTTTTGGTGATTCTGGCGGTTTCGTCGCGAAAAAGTATCGAAATTTCAGAACCTTATTGTATTGGAATCTAGATTAATTGTCGCCATTTCAAGGACCGAAATCTGGATTAATTTCCACGCCACCAACACAGCCTCTGCAGGCGCGGCTCTTGCAGAACACATATGGAACAGATAGTGTATGTTCTATATTTGTTTCGCGATTCTGGAGTGGGCGGCGATGTTGACACGTAAGCAACAGGAACTTCTCTTGTTCATCCATGAACGGATGAAGGAATCTGGCATACCGCCATCTTTCGACGAAATGAAGGATGCTCTGGATCTTGCATCGAAATCGGGTATCCACCGGCTGATTACGGCACTCGAAGAGCGAGGCTTCATTCGTCGCCTGCCCAATCGCGCACGCGCACTGGAAGTCATCAAGCTTCCGGAGGCGTATTCGCCCAGCCTGCAACCGCGACGCGGCTTTTCCCCGGCCGTCATCGAGGGGAGTCTCGGGAAGCAACAGGTAACAGCTGCGCCGCCCCAGCGCACGTCAAGCCAGGCAGACATGCCCTCCTCCGTTTCCGTGCCGGTCATGGGGCGTATCGCGGCGGGTGTGCCCATCTCGGCCATCCAGAACAATACCCATGAAATCACTGTGCCTGCAGAAATGATCGGTGGCGGGGAGCATTATGCGCTGGAGGTCAAGGGCGATTCGATGATCGAGGCCGGTATCCTCGACGGCGACACTGTCATCATTCGCAATACGAACACTGCCAATCCCGGTGAAATCGTCGTGGCGCTGGTCGATGATGAGGAAGCGACGCTGAAGCGCTTCCGCCGCAAGGGTGCATCGATTGCGCTTGAGGCCGCCAATCCGGCCTACGAAACCCGTATTTTCGGGCCGGATCGCGTCAAGATCCAGGGCAAGCTCGTCGGCCTCATTCGCCGCTACCATTAAAGCCTGTCGCGTAAGCGCGTGCAGCGCCAGAGCGACATGCGAAAAATCGGATACCCAAAGCGCGAGACGTGAAGCTGAAATATCGCGACATGCTTTAATCGCCCTTGCCAGCGTCATAAGTAGCTGTGCGCCAATCGTATGTGCGGTGTCGTGACCAGGGGCGGTGAAGCGTTTCGACGGCCGAGCCAAAGAGGGTGTCGGAGACGACGGGGTGTGCTTGATCGACCGCCGACTGGATTTCCAGGGCGCCGGTCTGCCTCAAATGTCGAACCGTGATGAGGCGCGCACCTGAGCGGCAAGTCTCCAGCCGGATTGCCACCGGCACGATGACGAGATCCGCCCGTCGCACGCCGTACCGAGGAAGGCGAGGTCTTCCAGCGCCACGATACGCCATCCGCTGGGTGAAACAGCGGCGCAAAAGGCTTTTGTCTCGCAGATGAAGCCGGTGCGGATGCGGGCTGCATCGAGTGCTGCGGCCATGGCTGCTTTGGCCTTTTGCCGGTCCGCTTTTCGGCGGGGCCGCTTCTGCCTGACCTTGTTTGTGGGCTCTGCGTTCTTGGCTTCCACCGCCAGTCCGTCCGTTTTACGAATTTCAGGTTTCATCAATCCGTCGAGGCGAAGGGCGCGCCGCCATTGCGCGTAGATGAAATCCGGGGGGCTGGCGCGGTTGACCGCTGCTTTTTCGCCAAGCAGAATCGCAACCAGGCGGCCATCTTCCGACACGAGAATCTCCGGCCTCGTGCCTCCGCCGGGCCAGCAGGCGACAAGGATACCGAAGACGACGAGAAGCGTGCCGGCGTGGCGCAGCCGGGTCCGCAGAAGGCAGACAAGGCCGCCGCCGATGCCGATGAGCAGGAAGGCGATCTCAGGGATGCGGCCGGTGACGACCTCGCCCTTCCAGCTAGCAACCCATGTCGAAAGCATGATCATCCACTCGATGCCCTTGCCCATGATCGCAAAGGGAATGGCATCGAGGCCAAAGGGCATCAGGAGAACGGCGATGAGACCGAAGGGCATGACGATGACGCTGATCAACGGCATGGCCAGCAGGTTGCCAGCAAGCCCACAGGCCGGGATGCGGTGAAAATGGCCGATGGAGTAGATCAGTGTCGCAAAGCCGCCGATCAGCAAGGAGAGGATGAGTCCGCCGAAGAAGCGGCCGGCAGCGCCGCCAAAGAGCGCAAACGGCCCTCCCCGGCTTTCGCGCTGAACCGGACGCTCGCGCCACGCGGCGTAGCCGGCAACAAGGCCGAGCGTTGCGGCGTAGGACATTTGAAAACCGGGATTCGTCACGGCAGAGGGCGTGACCAGCAGGATGAGGATCGCCGAGATCGCCACGTTGCGCAGGCTGATGGCCGCTCGCCCGAAGAGGACGGCGATGAGCATCACGCAGATCATGATCCAGGACCGCACCGCGGAGATCGCGCCACCCGAAACCAGAATGTAGAGCGTCACCATCACCAGGGCGCCGCCGGCCGCGAACTTTTTGGTCGGGTAGCGCTCTGCAAAGCCTGGAATCAGCGCCATCAGCATGCGCGCACCGACGAGGAAGGTCCCGGCGGCGAGCACCATGTTCAGTCCGGAAATGGCGAGGACATGGGCAAGGCCCGCCTGCCGCAGCGCTTCCACCGTATCCTCCCCGATCGCCCGCTGCTCCGCGGTGACAAGGGCAGCGGCGATGGCCCCCGCGTCCCCGCCGATGCGTCCCCGAATATGCTCGGTGAGGTTGTTTCGCCATGCGGCGATCCGTTGCCGTATCCTGTCGTCCAGCCCGGGTTCGTCTACCGCCACGGCGGTGGGCGCTCTGTAAAAGTAGCCAACAGCGCCCGTGCCGGCGAAATACGCATCGAAGGTGAAGTCGTTGAGCCCCGCCAACGCAGGACCAGAGGGTGGGCCAAGGCGCGCGCGCCCCGCAATGCCGCCGCCGATGGCAATCGGCTCATGCCGGCTTCGGGCGAGTAGCGTAACCACGCCGGGCGCGCGCTTCAGGGTGGGCTCGCGCGTGGTTTCGAGTGCAATGCGATAGCGGATTGCACCGCGATCGTCGCTCTCGCGAGAAAGGACGCGGCCCCTCACCTCCGTTGTCACCGGCGCATCCAGGATGATGGTGCCAAGGCGGGCGGTCTCGGCAGCAGCAAGCAGCATGCCGAGCGGGATGAGGAACGCGCCACCCGCCGCGAGCGCCACGAGGCCTTCGCGATGCCGCAACCGCAAGGCGGGCCAGAGCGCTGCACAGGCAAGCAGGATCAGCGCATAGGGCGACGGATCCGACTCTGCGGAAAACCACAGCGCGGCGCCCGCACCGAGGAAGACTGGAACGAAGAGGAGGAAATGACCGTGCGCGCGCTCCTCGGCAAAGGCGGCTGCCAGCGTTTGCCGCCTTGCAAGGCGTTCGTAGAGATGACTGGCGGCACGCAGGAGAAGAACGAAGACCAGCCGGCGTGGTTTTTCAAGTGGCGCGACCGGTGGAGTTTCCTCGGCGGGCGCACCGCGCCAGGCATCAGCCTCGGACGCCGTCCACCGTTCCGCGATGTCGATCCTGGCCATGGCTCGGCCCCACCCGTTCCCACTGGCACTATGCAATCGAATGGAGAAATCTTCAATCTGCAGTACGCGTCGAAAACGCTAAGCCGGGCATAAAGGATGCGCCCTCCGCATCGAGGAAAGCACCCTCAAAAGTTGCTTGCAACTTCATGGAAAGGGTAGATATTGCGTTGCCGGAAAGCCTGTTTTCGCAATGCACAATTTGCCTTTCGTATTGCTTGGCAGCATCGGACAAATGGGTTAGCAAAACGAGCATGTTCATGGATACGGCACAGCTTCGTGCCACCATTGGAAACAACGGAGGATCGTTATGACAGGAACTAGCGCGGGTGTGTCGGTCGGTGGCAAGACGGTGGACTTGCCGACGCGATCCGGTACGATCGGCCCCGATGTGATCGACATCGGCACGCTGTACAAGAATACCGGCACCTTCACCTACGATCCCGGCTTCACCTCCACCGCCTCTTGCGAATCGAAGATCACCTATATCGATGGTGACGAAGGCGTTCTGCTGCACCGCGGTTATCCGATCGAGCAGCTGGCCGAACACGGCGATTTCCTCGAAGCCTGCTACCTGCTGTTGTACGGCGAACTGCCGACCAAGGCGCAGAAGGATGACTTCGACCACCGCGTCACGCACCACACCATGGTGCACGAGCAGATGTCGCGCTTCTTCACCGGCTTCCGCCGTGACGCCCACCCGATGGCCGTCATGTGCGGCTGTGTCGGCGCGCTCTCGGCTTTCTATCACGACTCGACCGACATCACCGACCCGCACCAGCGCATGGTTGCATCGCTGCGCATGATCGCCAAGATGCCGACGATCGCCGCCATGGCCTACAAATACCATATCGGCCAGCCCTTCGTTTACCCGAAGAACGACCTCGACTATGCGTCGAACTTCCTGCGCATGTGTTTTGCCGTGCCGTGCGAAGACTATGTGGCGAACCCGGTTCTGGCTCGCGCCATGGATCGCATCTTCATCCTGCATGCCGATCATGAGCAGAACGCGTCGACCTCCACAGTGCGCCTCGCCGGCTCGTCGGGCGCCAACCCGTTCGCCTGCATCGCGGCCGGCATTGCCTGCCTCTGGGGCCCAGCGCATGGCGGCGCCAACGAAGCGGCCCTGAACATGCTCGCCGAAATCGGTTCGGTCGATCGTATTCCGGAATATGTCGCCCGCGCCAAGGACAAGAACGATCCGTTCCGTCTGATGGGCTTTGGCCACCGCGTTTACAAGAACTACGATCCGCGCGCGCGCATCATGCAGAAGACGACGCACGAGGTTCTCAACGAGCTCGGCATCAAGGACGATCCGATGCTGGAAGTCGCGATGGAACTCGAGCGCATCGCGCTGACGGACGAGTACTTCATCGAGAAGAAGCTCTATCCGAACATCGACTTCTACTCCGGCATCACGCTGAAGGCGCTGGGCTTCCCCACCACCATGTTCACCGTGCTCTTCGCGCTCGCCCGCACGGTCGGCTGGATCGCCCAGTGGAACGAGATGATCGAAGATCCGGAACAGCGCATCGGCCGCCCGCGCCAGCTCTATATCGGCGAACCGAAGCGCGATTACGTGCCAGTTTCCAAGCGCTGATAGCGAAAAGATGAAATGAAAAAGCCCGGTCAGTTTCGACCGGGCTTTTTTGTTGCGAGAAGATCGAGAATGACCGCCGCGCCGGTTTCGCCGGGCGGGCGGACGGTTCGCATGCTTTCATGCACGAGGTCATAACCTTCCAGCATGGCGCGACGTTCGGTCGTATCGCGGGAAAGCCGCTCGAACCAACGCGTGAGGCTGCCCGGGCGTACCTGTTCGTTGAGATATTCCGGCACGACGGTGTAATCCGCAATGAGGTTGGGAATTGCGGCGGTCCAGATTTTGATCTTGCGGAGGAAGAGGTTGGCGAGCCAGTCGAAGCGGTAGGTGGAAACGACCGGTACACGGGCCAGAGCCAATTCGAGAATGACGGTGCCTGACGCCGCAATCGCCGCATCGGCCTCTGCGAAAGCCTGCCACTTTTCCGCAGTCGAGACGGTGATCTGCGGCTTCACCGGCCAGTCGGCCGTCAGCTTGCGCACAAGCGCTTCCTGGCGCGGCACGGTCGGCAGCACAAAACGGGTGGCGGGATTGCGCGCCGTCATCTCCCGCGCCGCATCGGCAAAGACCGGCAGCAGACGGGTAATCTCGGTTGCGCGGGAGCCGGGCAACAGCAGGCAAAGACGCGCGTCGGAAGTGTGATCCGTCTGCGCTAGGCGCGCCGCGCGGACCCGCTGGACGTCAGGATCGCTGATCAACCGGTGACCGACGTAAGTCGTTGCAGGGCCGCCGAGGCGCTCCATGACAGCCGGTTCGAAAGGCAGCAACGCCAGGACATGGTCGACATAGGCGCGCATGCGTGGCGCGCGCTCTTCCTTCCAGGCCCATACGCTCGGGCAGACATAATTGACCACCGGCAGGCCCGGCAGGGCTTTGCGGACACGGCGCGCGACGCGATGGGTGAAATCCGGGCTGTCGATGATGACCAACACGTCCGGGCGCTCGGCGATGATCGCGTCCGCCGTCTGGCGAATGCGCCGCAGCAGGGATGGCAGGCGCTTCAGCACCTGCGATATGCCCATGATGGAAAGTTCGGAAAAGTCGAACAGGGAGGTGAGCCCCTGCCGTTCCAGCGCCTCCCCGCCGACGCCAACGAGTTCGATCGAGCCGCCATGGGCTTCGCGCAAGGCTGCGATCAGATCACCGCCGAGCAGGTCGCCCGATACCTCGCCGGCAATCACGCCGACCTTCAGTGCCGTATCCGTCATCGCTGGTTCTCCACCCTTCCCGGCACGATGCCCGTGACGAAAAGGCCGTGCGCATCCGCTTCCGCGACAAGCGCCTCGCGCTCCAGCACCAGCGACCGCCCCGCCTCGACAGCGATACCAGCGAGGCCTGCTGCGCGGGCGCGCCGCAACGTCTCGACGCCGATCGACGGCAGGTCGGCCCGGAGATCCTGCTCGGGTTTGCAGAGCTTGACCAGCACGCCCTTACGACGCGCAGAGATGCGGCCCGAAGCGCGCAGCTGCGCCACACGCTCCAGCATCGCATCCGTGCCTTCCGCCCCTTCCAGCGCGACCACGCGACCGCCAAGCGCAACGGCACCCTGCCCCACATCCAGCCGGCCGAGTGCCAGTGCGGCAGCGGCGGCGGCGGCAATATCGGCTTCAGCCGCCGCATCCGGTGCAACGGCGCCAAGGGGGCCTTCGCTCCCCAGAAGGTTTGGCACGATTTCATGCGCACCGACGACATGCACACCTTCGCTTTCAATCAGGCGAATAACCATCTTGAGCACGGCGTCGTCACCGCCCTTCAGCAGTGTGCGAACAACGGACGGGAGCGCGAGCAGTGCCTTGAACGGTGCATGGATGTCGCGCCATTCGGGGCGGCGGCGGACGGAGCCAGACAGCACCGCGCGGCCGATGCCCTTGGCGCGGAACGCCGCACCGATACCGGCATAATTACCGATAGAGATCACCTGGTGGTCGAAACCGGACCAGTCCTCTCCGGACTCGTCGGTGAGCGCGAGAATATAGGGATTTTCGCCACGGGCGCGGGCCGCGTCGGCGACATAGCGTGGCAGGAGCCCTCCGCCGGCAATGATAGCCAGCCGGTCACGTTGTACGGGCCGGCCATCCGTCATGCCACTCAGCCCTTGTTACCCCGGTTCGGGGAGGACAGCGCGCGGTCACTGTCGGCGGCGATGAAGTCAAGGATGTGA
Organism: Shinella sp.; assembly: GCF_052438155.1. NCBI lineage: Bacteria > Pseudomonadati > Pseudomonadota > Alphaproteobacteria > Hyphomicrobiales > Rhizobiaceae > Shinella > Shinella sp. Next base: position 12,662 of record NZ_JBQVPI010000034.1, read on the forward strand.
ATGACCGGTTCGCTGCCCGCATATTCGTCGCGGATCGCAGCGGCATTGACGCGGATGGAGCCTTCGCCCTCGAAAATCTGCTTGAAGGCGCGACGGACCTGGTGGATCGTCGCCTTCTCCATGCCGCCACGGCTCATGCCAACAACGTTGAGGCCACCCAGAATGCCGGGATTGCCGTTCAGCATGCCGTAGGGGATCACATCGTAGGACACGCCCGAAAGACCGCCGATGAACGCCTGGCGGCCGATGCGCGTGAACTGGTGCACGGCGGAACCGCCGCCAAGAATGACCCGGTCCTCGATCGTGACGTGACCGGCGAGCATGACATTGTTCGACAGGATGATGTGGTTGCCGAGCTGGCAATCATGCGCGACATGCGAGTTGGCGAGGAACAGGTTGTTGTCGCCCACCACCGTCTTGCCGCCGCCTTCGGTCGTGCCGGTGTTCATTGTCACGCCTTCGCGGATGACACACATGGCGCCGACGGAAAGCGTGGTTTCCGCCCCGTCGTGATTCACGCTCTGCGGATCACCGCCGATCACAGCATTGGCGAAAATGCGCGTGCCGCGGCCGATGACGGTCCGCCCGGTCACAACCACATGCGTCAGAAGCTCCACGCCCTCGCCGAGAACGACCTTGGGACCGACATGGCAGAAGGGCCCGACGACAACGTTCTCACCGATGACAGCGCCGTCCTCGATGACGGAAAGCGGGTGGATCTTCGCGCTGGCAGCAATCATTTTCAGGCGTCTTCCTTTTTCACGATCATCGCGCCGATATCAGCTTCCGCGACGAGTTGCCCATCAACTTTTGCGTCGCAGTGAAACTTCCAGATATTGCCGCGCTGCTTCTGCTTCGTGACGTGGTACTCGACGCGGTCGCCGGGCACGACCGGCTTGCGGAAGCGGGCGTTGTCGATCGTCATGAAGTAGACGAGGTTGCTGCCGACGCGCGATTTGCGCGCGCAGATCGCGCCTGCGGTTTGCGCCATGCCTTCGATCAGGAGCACGCCCGGCATGATCGGATGATCCGGGAAATGCCCCATGAAATGCGGCTCGTTGACGGTGACGTTCTTGATGCCGATCGCCGATTCGTCGCCGTCGATCTCGATGATCTTGTCGACGAGAAGGAAAGGATAACGATGGGGAAGCAGCGTCAAGATTTCCCGCAGGTCAGCCACGCCGAGCGTTGCCTTGGTCTCTTCACTCATCATTGCCCCCCTTTTTCTGGACTCGGGTACTGGAACGCAAGGCGATCTCCGCCATATCGCGCAGGAACTCGCGCATGGGCCGCGCCGGGACGCCGCCATATTTTTCGCCAGCCGGAACATCGGCGACGACGCCGCTCATCGCGGCAATCTGTACGCCATCGCCAATGGTGATATGACCGTTGATGCCCGACGCACCGCCGATCATGACGCCATCACCGATGCGTGTGCTGCCAGCGATGCCGACCTTGCTGACGATGCCGCAATGGCGACCGATGCGCACATTGTGACCGACCTGGACCTGGTTATCGATCTTGGTCCCCTCGCCGATGACCGTATCGTCCATCGTGCCGCGGTCGATCGTCGTGTTGGCGCCGATCTCCACATTGTCCTGAATGATGACGCGGCCGATCTGGACGATCTTGATCATGCCCGGCTTGAGGCCCGGCGCATAGCCGAACCCGTCCTGGCCGATGCGGGCGCCCGGATGAATGATGACATCGTTGCCGATCAACGCGTACTGCACGGTCGCACCCGCGGCGATGGTGCAGTTGCGGCCGATCCTGACACCAGCACCAATGATCGCCCCGGGGCCGATGCGCGTGCCCTCGCCGATCTCGGCGCCCTTGCCGATGACGGCCATGGGCTCGACGGAAACATCGGGTTCGAGGCGTGCTTCGGGATCGACATAGGCACTGGGGGCGACCCCAGCCGCAGCAGATGTCATCCCCTCTGGTCGCATGGCCGAAGGATGCAACAGTTCACCGGCGCGCGCAAAAGCAGTGTGGGGACGCGCGGAAACGAGGATGGCGATGTGGGGCGGAATGAGGGAGACGAACGCGCGGTCACAAAGGATCGCGCTTGCCTCGCTTGTCGCGAGCTCATTGCGGAATTTACGGGAGAGAATGTAACAGAGATCGCCGTTCTTCGCCCGATTTACGGGTGAAACAGTCCGCACAATGCGGTCGGCATGCGCGCTATCCGCTAGCTCCGCCCCAAGCACTACCGCCAGGTCACCCAGACGAATACCATCATGGGGCGGAAAAAACCAGTTATGTTCCATCACGCGATGACTCCAGAACGTCCGTTTTGCGCAGTTCTGGACTGCCCGTCTTAGAACTGGGTCGCGATGCCGAACTTGAAGCGCTGCGTCTCGTCGAAGTCTTCCTTCTTGACCGGGATCGCATAATCGAAGCGCAGCGGACCGAACGGCGACGCCCAGATGATGGAGGCGCCGACGGCAGCACGCAGGGTCATGTCCGTACCCTTGACCTTGTCGTCCATGCCAAATTGGTTGATCTTGACGTCGTTGCCGTAGACCGTGCCAGCATCGGCGAAGAACGCACCACGGAAGCCAGCGTCACGCGGCACGAATGGCAGCGGGAAGGACGCTTCTGCAGAGGCCGTGAAGTAGGTCGTACCGCCGAGCGCATCGCCCGTCGACGTTGCCCGCGGGCCGATCCCGCTGGATTCAAAGCCGCGCAAATCGCTTCCCGACAGGTTAAACTGGTCATAGACCTTGGTGTCGCCAAAGCCCCACATGTGGCCGCCGCTGACGGAGATCGAGCCGATGACATCGGCGTCTTCCAGAAGCGTATGATAGTAACGCGCCTTACCCGAAATCTTGTAGAACTCGGAATCACCGCCCAGCCCCGCAAACTCCTGCGTGACCTGAGCAAAAATGCCGTCGCGCGGGAGCGTGCGATCATCGATGGTATCGAATGTCACGCTATGCGCGATTGCAGAACGAACCCACGGACCATTGTTGACCACATCCCAGTACGGGCTGGACAACTCTTCCCTGTCATCCGGATCATCAAAGTCCAGCGAGGTCTTGTAATCGAGCTTTGCGTAGCTGTAGCGCAATGTCGTCGACAGGTCTTCCGTGATCGGAGCCGTCATACGCAGGTTGAAGCCGCGGGTATTCAGGTCATAGAAATCTTCGCTGCGGTCTTCATTGCTGAAGATATCAAAACCGGCTGCGAGGCGGTAGCCAAGGAAGTAAGGCTCCGTGAACGAAAGGTTGTAATCGCGGGAATTCTTGCCGGCACCGGCAGAAACGCGAATATACTGGCCGCGGCCAAGGAAGTTCCTCTCTTCGATCGAGGCCTCGAGCTTCAGGCCGCCCTTGTCGCCCGTTTCATAACCGGCACCGATACCGAACGAACCGGTCGACTGGTCCTGAACATCGACAACCACGACAACGCGGTCGGCCTCACTGCCTGGCGCTGTAGAAATGTTGACGGTCGAGAAATAGCCAAGTGCCTCAAGGCGACGCTTTGCGCGCGCGATGACATCCTGGTTGAAGGCATCACCTTCGCCGATATCGAATTCACGACGGATAACATAATCGCGCGTGCGGGTGTTGCCGCGAATCTCGATGCGCTCGACATAAGCCCGCTCGCCCTGGTCAACCAGATAGTCGACAGCAATCGTGCTGGAACCCGGATCGCGATTGCCGCGCGGCGTGACGCGGGCGAAGGGGTAACCCTTTGCCGCAACCCGCTGGGAAATCTCGGACATCGTGTCCTGGACGTCCTTGGCGCGGTACGTCTTGCCGGGGCGAGATTCGATCAGCCCTTGCAACTCTTGAGAATCAATACCTTCGACTGTCGATTCGACATTCATCTGACCGAAGTCATAACGCTGACCTTCATCGACCGTGAAGGTGATGACATATTCGTTGGTCGTCTCGTCAAGGACGGCCTCGGCCGAAACGATGCGGAAGTCGGCATAGCCGTTATTGAAGTAGAACTGGCGCAGCGTTTCTTCGTCGGCGCGCAGCTTGTCCTCGTTGTAGACGTCCTTGCGGGTCAGGAACGACAGGAAGTTCGACTTCTTGGTGATGATGACGGACTGCAGGCGGCTGTTGCTATAGGCCTGATTGCCGACGAAATTGATCTGCGAAATCTTGGTGCGATCACCCTCATCGACGACAAAGGCAAGGTTCACACGGCCATTGCCGAGCGGATAGGTCTCGGTGGTGACGGTCGCGTCGCTACGGCCGATGGAAGCATAGGCCTCACGGATCGTCTGAATGTCGGCCTCGATGGCGGTTTGGCTGAACGGGCCAAGCGACTGCGAGCGAAGCTGCGGCAGAAGCTTGTCATCCTTGATCTTGCGGTTGCCGTTGATGACGACCTGGTTGATCAGCTGGTTCTCGTTGACGGTGACGACAAGCGTGCTGCCGGAAACGGTGATCTTCACATCGGAGAAGTAGCCGGTCGCAAACAGCCGACGCACGGAAGCATCGATGTCCGTGTTCGAGAAATTCTTGCCGGGGGTAATCGTGACGTTGGCTTTTACCGTATCGGCACTGACACGTTCGGCGCCGCGCACCTGAATGCTGCGGATGACGGCCGCTTCAGCGGCCGTGGCGGAGACAAGCGTGGCAAAAGAGCCGCCCGTGACAACCATACTGGCCGACAATGCAACGGCCGACACGGCGTTCAAAAAGTTTGAACCAGCTTTCATCTTCACTACTTACCTTCGTTTCAACGTCCCGGCGGGCTTACACCCGATTCCGGTCACGTTTGCCGTTTTAACCGCTTTTGCCATACAAGCAAGGTCACGCGTTAATTTCTGTTTACTTCAATTCAAACCGTGGCCCTACGGCCACTAAATGCTTTTCATTACGGTAAACAGAGCCTTAGCAAGACTGCCCGCCGGGCCGCGGTCCCCCTTTAATTCCCGCCGGACGCGCCGGCAAACTTTCAGCCAAGAAGCATGGATATATCGTTCCAGGTCGCGAAGACCATCAGCATGAGCACCAGCGCCATGCCGATGCGAAATGCGATCTCCTGCGCCCCGGGCCCGACAGGCCTGCCCCGGATAGCCTCCACCGCATAGAACATCAGATGGCCGCCATCAAGTACCGGAACCGGCATAAGGTTCAAAAGTCCAATGGAAACAGAGAGGACGGCGGCAAGTTGCAGCAATGCGGCAACACCAAGCGTCGCCATCTGGCCTGAAGCCTGCGCAACACGGATCGGACCACCGAGCTGATCGGCCTTCATGCGGCCCGTCACGAGGTTCGACAGGTAGTCGAACGTGCCCGTCACGATATGCCAGCTTTGCAGCACGCCCTGCCCCACGGCCTCGATCGGACCATACTCAATAACCCGGAAATTGCCGGTCTCCTGGTTGGTCACGATGCCAATCTGGCCGAGTTCGATCTTGTTGCCGAACTGGTCGGTGATTTCGGCGCGCTGCGGCACCACCGGGAGATCGAGTTCGGCGCCATCGCGGCGGACGGTGACGGTGATCTTCAGCTCCGGGCGGACACTGACATAGCGGCGCACGTCATCGAACGTTGCCACGGGGTGTCCGTCGAGTGCGACGAGCAAGTCGCCCGGGAGAACCCCGGCTTCCTCGGCCGCGCTGCCCGGTCGAACTTCTGCAACGACAGGGTCGGCGACCTGCCGGCCGTAGATGACGAACATTACGGCAAAGATGGCGATGGCGAGCACGAAATTGGCGATCGGTCCGGCGGCAACGGTCACCGCCCGTTTCCACAGGGCCGCTCCGAGAAAGGTGCGCTTGCGTACGGATTCAGGTAGCGCCGCAACGGCGTTATAATCCGGAATGGAAGCCGGATCGTCGTCACCGAGGAATTTCACATAGCCGCCAAGCGGGATCGCAGACAGCTTCCAACGCGTGCCGTGCCGGTCGTTAAAGCCGAAGATCTCCGGGCCGAAGCCAACGGAGAAGGCTGTGATGCCTATTCCAGACCAACGCCCAGCCAGGTAGTGACCCATCTCATGCACGAAGACGATCAGCGTCAACACGACCAGGAAGGGAATGATATAGCCCGTCACAAAGCCAACGGAGCCAGCCAGCATTTCCATGATCCCAATCCTTAAGTCTTCGTGATTACGGGCCGAAAAGAAACACGCCGGCTGGCGCGTTTGCGGCACCTGACACGAGCGCATCGCCTAGCGCAATGAGGAACGCGGCGAAGCAGGCAAAAACAAGGCCGTCGACCCGGTCCATGACGCCGCCATGTCCCGGAATGAGGCGGCTCGAATCCTTCACACCAAATCGGCGCTTGATAAAGGATTCGAAAAGGTCGCCGACCTGGCTGAAGACCGAGAGCACAAACGCAATCATCGGTATCCAGAGGCCGTTCAGCGGGAAGAAGATCATATGGACCAATGTGCCGGCGATGACTGCCGATATGGCCCCGCCGATGGCTCCCGACCAGGTTTTTCCGGGCGAGATCGGTGGCGCGAGTTTCGGCCCACCAATTGCGCGCCCGATGAAATAGGCAAGGATATCCGTCGCCCAGACGACGGCGAAGATGAAGATCATCGCCGCAAAGCCATTCGCCGTATCGCCCCGGATTGCGGCAAGCGAGATGACCGTCAGGCCGGAATAGACGATGCCGCCGGCAAGCCAGCCGCTGCCCTTCAGGGCAAGGGCGTAGACGATGCCAACCAGGGTCGCGCCGATCAGCACAGGCAAGGCGAATTCATCGAAGCCGAAGACGACGAGCAGCGCGATGACCCCAACCGAAAACCAGCCGAACGCATTGGCGCGAAAATCCGTCTCCGGCAGGCGCGTGATCGTCGACCACTCATAATAGACGAGAAGCCCGATGGCTGATGCCAGCAGGCGAAAGGCAAAGCCGCCGAGCCAGGTCGCGGCAAGCACGACAATGGCAAGCACGATGCCGGAAAGGATGCGCAGGCGCAGTTCACTCTGCATCAGGAGCCCACCGCAAGCGTCTTTGCCGTCTGCAAGCCGCCGAACCGGCGCTCGCGTGCAGCATAACGCGACAGGGCCTCCAGAAAGGTCTCGCGCGAAAAATCAGGCCAGAAGTCGGGAATGAACATCAGTTCGGCATAGGCTCCCTGCCAGAGCAGGAAATTGGACAGCCGTTCCTCGCCACTGGTGCGGATGATGAGGTCGGGGTCAGGAATGCCAGCCGTATCAAGCGATGCGCCGATGCGCTCCGGCGTAATCTGTGAGGGATCGAGGCGCCCGGCGGCCACGTCGGCTGCAAGGGCCTGCATGGCGCGGGCAATCTCGTCACGCGCACCGTAGTTGAAGGCGATCACCAGTGTCGTTCCGGTATTGGCTCGCGTCGTGTCTTCCGCTTCCAGAAGGAGCGGCAGGATATCGCTGGACAGGTTCGCCCTGTCGCCGATGATGCGGATGCGCACGTTCTGCCGGTGCAGTACCGCGAGGTCACGCCGGATGAAGGTCTTGAGCAGCCCCATCAGGTCGGAGACCTCGCTCTGCGGGCGGCTCCAGTTTTCCGAGGAAAAGGCAAAGAGCGTGAGGTAGGAAACGCCGCATTCGGTGGCCGTTCTAACGGCTTCGCGTACGGCTTCCACGCCCTTGCGATGCCCCATGGCGCGAGGAAGGCCGCGCGCATTCGCCCAGCGGCCGTTACCATCCATGATGATGGCAACGTGGGCCGGTACGGTGCTGGGCGAAAGCTGGTTCATGAGCAATCCGAAAAAGAGAAATGAATGCAGGTGGCGAACGCCCTAAACCTGCATGATTTCCCTTTCCTTCTCGGCAAGCAAGCGATCGACGTCGGAAATCGTCTCGTCCGTCATCTTCTGCACCTTTTCGGATTGGGCGCGGCTCAGGTCCTGGCCGATACTGCCATCCTTTTCGGCTTTTTTTAGATCATCCATGCCGTCGCGGCGCACATGGCGGATCGCCACCTTTGCCTTCTCGGCATAGTCATGAGCGACCTTGACGAGCGACCTGCGGCGCTCTTCGTTGAGCTCCGGCAGCGGAATACGCAGGTTCTGGCCGTCGATGATCGGGTTGAGGCCGAGATTCGATTCGCGGATGCCGCGTTCGACGGCGCCGACCATGCCCTTGTCCCAGACGGATACCGACAGCATGCGCGGCTCCGGAACGGAGATGTTGGCGACCTGGTTCAGCGGCACGCGCGAACCATAGGCTTCGACCTGCACCGGATCGAGCACGTTGGCCGAGGCGCGGCCGGTGCGCAACGAGGCGATGTCGCTCTTGTAGGCCGTAATCGCGCCGTCCATGCGACGCTTCAGTTCTTTCAGGTCAATACCTTCACTCATCGGAATACTCCACTTTCACGGAACGGCTGCACGCATCGGGCGTGCAGCCACAAGAGAATCAGTTGTCGGTTACGATGGTGCCGTGTCCGCCACCGGTCAATATTTCGGCAAATCCGCCCTTTTCATGGATGGAGAAGACGATGATCGGAATGTGGTTTTCGCGCGCCAGCGCAACGGCAGCGACGTCCATCACGGCGAGGCCCTTTTCCAGCACTTCGCTGTGCGTCAGGCGGTCGAAGCGGGTGGCGTGCGGGTCCTTCTTCGGATCGGCGGAATAGATGCCATCGACCTGCGTGCCCTTGAAGATCGCCTCGGCGCCCATTTCGGCCGCGCGAAGGGCAGCGGCCGAATCGGTGGTGAAGAACGGATTGCCGGTCCCGCCGGCGAAAATCACCACGCGACCGAGCGACAGGTGGTAGAGCGTCGCGCGCTGCGAAAAGCTCTCGCAGATCTCCGGCATGGCGATCGCGGAAAGGACCACCGTATCGATGTCGAGCTTGCGCAGCGAGGTTGCGAGCGCCAGCGCGTTGATAATGGTCGCCAGCATGCCCATGTGGTCGCCGGTCACCCGGTCGCCGCCCTTGGAGGCCACGGCCACACCGCGGAAGATATTGCCGCCGCCGACCACGACACCGACTTCAACGCCGAGTGCGCGGGCTTCCGCGATATCGGAAGCTATGCGGTCTGCGACCGCGACATCGATACCGAAGCCCTGCGATCCCATCAGCGCCTCGCCCGAGGCTTTCAGCAGAACACGTTTGTAGATTGGCTTGGCGGTCATTGTCACTCCTGAACTTGTGATCCTGCTCTCCCGATCCGGCAGCCGGGCAGAACCGGGGGCGGTCCTGCAAGGGGCAGCCCTCGCCGCTTGAGAATATTCGGGGCAGGCATTTCGGCAAGCCGGATACACGAAGGGCGCCGCGTTGTCACGCGGCGCCCTGTTCTTTTCCCAATCAGGCCAGTCTTTTCCCAATCGGGATTAAGGGAATCAGCCCTTGGCGACGGCTGCGACTTCGGCGGCGAAGTCCGTTACTTCCTTTTCGACGCCTTCGCCGAGCAGGAGACGGGCCATGCCGACGACTTCGATCGGCGCACCGACGGTCTTTTCAGCTTCCTTGACGGCAGCGCCGACGGTCACTTCGGGGTTCATGACGAAGGCCTGCGACAGCAGGGCAACTTCTTCGAAGAACTTGCGCATGCGGCCTTCAACCATCTTCTCGATGATGTTGTCCGGCTTGCCGGAAGCGCGCGACTGCTCGATGAAGACGTTGCGTTCGCGCTCGGCGACACCAGCATCGACTTCTTCGGAGCGGATGGCGAGCGGGTTGGTGGCGGCAATGTGCATGGCGACCTGGCGGCCGATGGTGGTGAGCGCTTCCTTGTCGCCGGTCGACTTCAACGCGACGAGAACGCCGAGCTTGCCGAGGCCGTCAGCAACCGCATTGTGGATGTAGGTCGCGACGACACCGTCTTCGACCGACAGCAGCGTTGCGCGGCGCAGGTTCATGTTCTCGCCGATCGTGGCGATCGCGTCGGTGATGGTTTCGTTAACGGACTTGCCGGTTGCCGGGTAGTTGGCAGCCGAGATCGCCTCGACGGAACCGTCGGTGCCAAGTGCCACGCCAGCAACGCCGCGAACGATGTCCTGGAAGGCATCGTTACGGGCAACGAAGTCGGTTTCGGAGTTGATTTCGATGACGACGGCCTTGGTGCCGGCGCTGGCAATGCCGATGAGGCCTTCAGCCGCGGTGCGGCCGGACTTCTTGTCGGCCTTGGCGATGCCCTTGGCGCGCAGCCAGTCGATCGCTGCTTCGATGTCGCCGTTGTTTTCAGTCAGCGCCCTCTTGCAGTCCATCATGCCTGCGCCGGACTTTTCGCGCAGTTCCTTCACCAGTGCAGCGGTGATTTCAGCCATTGTGAGCCTCTTGTCGGTTGTTGCGTGCCGCCGGAAAACCTCGGCGAACTCAAGGTTTTGGGAACGAATGTACCCGGGAATATGACAGGGTGATGAAGATCACCGCGACCTGTCGCCTCAGCTGCGGCCCTTCGGACCGTGGGCAGACAAGGTCTTTAAACAAGCCGAGGCCAGGGATCGTCTCTCTGGCCTCGGTTGGATCGGAAAAGCAGGAGCGAATGTCTCGCTCCGACCTTGGCCTTATGCTTCGGCTTCAGCTTCGAGTGCCGGCTCGACCGGAACTTCAGCGGAGGCGCCGAGATCGCGGCCCGATGCGCCCTGCTGGCGTGCGATGCCGTCGATGGCAGCACGTGCGATCAGATCGCAGTACAGAGCGATGGCGCGCGAGGCGTCGTCGTTGCCGGGGATCGGGAAATCGATCGGGTCCGGATCGCAGTTGGAGTCGATGATGGCGACGACCGGGATGCCGAGACGCTTGGCTTCCTGGATCGCGATCGATTCCTTGTTGGTGTCGATGATGAACATCAGGTCCGGCGTGCCGCCCATGTCGCGGATACCGCCGAGAGCCTTTTCAAGCTTTTCGCGTTCGCGCTCGAGGGTCAGGCGCTCCTTCTTCGAATAGCCGGAGCCTTCCGAAGCGAGGATCTCGTCGAGCTTGCGCAGACGCTGGATCGAGTTGGAGATCGTCTTCCAGTTCGTCAGCATGCCGCCGAGCCAGCGGGCGTTGACGTAGTACTGGGCCGAACGCTTGGCAGCGTCGGCAATGATGTCGGACGCCTGGCGCTTCGTGCCAACGAACAGAACGCGGCCGCCACCGGCAACCGTGTCGGACACGACCTGAAGGGCGCGCGACAGCAGCGGAACGGTCTGTGCCAGGTCGATGATGTGAACGTTGTTACGATCGCCGAAGATGTACGGCTTCATCTTCGGGTTCCAGCGGTGGGTCTGGTGGCCGAAGTGAATACCAGCTTCCAGAAGCTGGCGCATAGAGAAATCGGGCAATGCCATGCCTAGTTATCCTTTTCCGGTTGAACCTCCGCAAGGCGAACAGCATCCCCTTCGGGAATGCCACCGGGCGGAACGGTCCGGATTTCTCCCGGACTATCCCATGCCTTACGTGTGGAATGGCTGCCCCATACCCCCAGATTCCCGGAAAATCAAGGGCAACCAGCAAAAAAGACGGCCAGAAGGGCCTACTTGCACTCCTGTTCCTTGAACATCTCGAGCTTGGCGAGCTTGCCGCTCAGCACGAACTCGCCGTAGTCCATGGTCAGATCGCGGGTGATACCGTTCTCGTAAAGCTTGAAAGACATGCGATAGACCGGGAGTGCGTCCCCTTCGCTCGTGTCGTTGTAATAGGCGATCGAGACCGGCCAGAAAGCCTGCTTGGAGAAACTGCCCGCCTTGTCGGCATCCGGATCACCGGCCTTCGGCGTTTCCTTCTTGCCGACGACCGAGGTGGTCATCAGCGTCTTGTCACCGGCATCCGAGCCGTCGAAGAGCCGCGATTCGAAGAAGCGCTCGCCCTTCTTGGCACGATCGATGACATCCAGCATGTGTTCGGTGGGGAAGCGGCTGGCGGCGAGTTCCACCTGCCTTGTGTCCGGGGCCGTCAGGTCGACGCTGACGCCGTTCTTGTCCTCGCGGGCGGAGCCGCGCACTTCCTTGTCCAGCTTTTCGTCGGTGAACGAGCGGGTGAGGAAGCGGAAGCTGCCGCTCTTCAGGTCCTCATAGGTCGTCGTCTGCTGGTCGGTGAGCCGCGTCTCCTCGCCCGTATTGACCTGGGTGACGAAACGGAAGCTCACGGTGTAGCCCTCGCAGGGACTGCCGTTGAATTCATAGACCATGCGGCCATACATGCCGGCGATGCCGGACCGTTCGGAGGCATCCTTGAGTTGGAGGTCGTAGACGGCGCGGTGCGGCGCAAGCCCCGTTGCCGGGGCGGCAAAGGCGCTCGTGATGCCGCTGCCGGCGAAGCATGCCCCGGCCATGGCGGCCGCGGCAAAGGATGAACGAAACATCCGTTTCCTCCTGTTGAAGTCGGTCGCGATGTTATATGAACTCTTCCGGCAAAAGCGAGGCAATATCCCCGCGATGCCCTATTCATTTCGATATCGCGGCAGCACGCCGCAGCGATATCCCAAACAGACCAGCAACGGAGACCGGCATGTCCGCTGAAATCGAGAAACGCGTCAAAGAACTGGGCTACGATATTCCCGTGGCGGCGGCGCCGGCAGCCAACTATGTGCCCTTCGTCATCAGCGGCAACGTGCTCCACATTTCCGGCCAGCTGCCGATGCTCGACGGCAAGCTCGCTGTGACCGGCCATGTCGGCAAGGATGTCGACGTCGCCGGCGCCCAGAAGGCCGCCGAACTCTGCGCGCTTGGCCTCCTTGCCCAGGCGAAGGCCGCACTCGGTGACCTGTCGCGCATCAAGCGTATCATCAAGATCAACGGTTTTGTTGCCTCGACGCCGGACTTCGTCGAACAGCATCTGGTGTTGAACGGTGCATCCAACTTCCTCGTCGGCGCGCTGGGCGATGCCGGCAAACATGCCCGCGCCGCCGTCGGCATGGCGGCACTCCCGCTCAATGCGGCCGTCGAAATCGATGCCATCATGGAAATTGCCTGATGCAGAAATTCAGCTGGCTGACCGAGAGGCCGATTGCCCACCGCGGCTATCACGACCTCAACCGGACCGTCTGGGAAAACACGTTGTCCGCCTTCGCACGCGCCGCCGATGCCGGCTTCGCGATCGAATGCGACCTGCAATATGCCGCCGATGCCATTCCCGTCGTCTTCCATGACGACGACCTGAAGCGACTCTGCGGTATCGAAGGTGACGTCCGTGCGCGCACGGCCGGCGAACTCGGCCTGCTGCCGGTCGGTGGAACGGCGGATCGCATTCCGACGCTGAGACAGCTACTCCATCTCGTGAAGGGCCGGGTGCCGCTCGTCCTGGAACTGAAGGGTCGCAAGGGAGATGACGAGGGGTTCGCCGTGGCGGTGCTCGATGCCATCGAGGACTATGACGGCCCGGTCGCGCTGATGAGCTTCGACCAGTGGCTGCTGAAGGACCTGAAGGAGAACGGCACAACCCGCCCCGTCGGCCTGACGGCGGAAGGTGCGCGGCCGGAGAACTTTGCCGTGCATGAAAAAGCGATGCAGCTCGGGCTCGATTTCATCTCCTATTATTACGGCCACCTGCCGAATGATTTCATCAGCCGGCAGCGCGATCTCGGCAAGCAGATCATCACCTGGACCGTGCGCGACGACGAGGCGCGCACGATCACAGCGCTCAACGCGGACCAGATGACCTTCGAAGGGTTTGATCCGCGCGAGGCCTTGACGGCTTGAGTATGGCCGGGTCGGTGCGCATTCGCGTCGAAACGAGCTTCGCCGACATTTCGTCGGATGACTGGGGGCGTCTTGCCGGCGCCTCCAGGGGGGATGCTGCAACACCCTACAACCCCTTCGTCAGCCACGCCTTCCTGTCCTCGCTCGAAGAATCGGGTTGTGCCGTTGCCGAAACCGGCTGGCTCGGCCAGCATCTTCTTCTGGAGGGCGACGACGGCGCTATTCTTGGCGCCCTGCCCGTCTATCTCAAAAATCACAGCCAGGGCGAATATGTCTTCGACCACGGCTGGGCCGACGCCTTCGAGCGCGCCGGCGGGAGGTATTATCCCAAGCTGCAAGCCTCTATCCCCTTCACGCCGGCGACTGGCCCGCGTCTGCTGCACCGCCTCGACCAACCGGTTATCGAGACGCAAGCGGCACTCGCCGAGGGTTTGAAGGAACTGTGCAAACGCCACGGCGTGTCATCCGCGCACGTGACCTTCGTGCCGGAGGAGGAGATGCCGGTCTTCGAGGCTTCCGGCTACCTGCACCGCACAGACCAGCAGTTCCACTTCATCAATGCCGGCTATGGCTCGCACGAGGATTTTCTGGAAACGCTTGCGTCACGCAAGCGCAAGGCGTTGAAGAAGGAGCGCCGCGCCGCGCTGGAACACGGCATTTCCATCGACTGGCTGACGGGCAAGGACCTGACCGAACAGATCTGGGACCAGTTTTTCACCTTCTACATGGATACCGGCAGCCGCAAATGGGGCCGGCCCTATCTCAATCGCGAGTTCTACCGCCTGATCGGCGAGCGCATGGCGGACGACATCGTTCTCATCATGGCCAAGCGCAATGGCCGCTACATTGCCGGGGCGATCAATTTCATCGGCGGCGACACCCTCTACGGCCGGCACTGGGGCTGCATAGAGGATCACCCCTTCCTGCATTTCGAAGTCTGCTACCATCAGGCGATCGATTTCGCGATTGCCAAGGGGCTGGCGCGCGTTGAGGCCGGCGCGCAGGGCGAACACAAGCTGGCGCGCGGCTACCTGCCAGCCACCGTGCATTCAGCCCATTACATCACCCATCCGGGCCTCCGGCGTGCCGTCGCGGACTATCTTGAGCGCGAGCGCCGCGATGTCGAGATGACGGGCGAATACCTTGCCGAACACGGCCCCTTCCGCCGCGGCGAACCAAACGACACAGATTGAGCACGATCGGGAGACGAGCATGAGCTACGACACGAACAACATCTTCGCAAAGATCCTGCGCGGCGAAATCCCCTCGCACCGCGTCTACGAGGACGATCACACCGTCGCCTTCATGGATGTGATGCCGCAGGCAAACGGACATACGCTTGTCATCCCCAAGACGCCGTCGCGCAACATTCTCGATGCCGACCATGAGACGCTTTCACGCCTGCTGCCGGTCGTGCAGAAGGTGGCGGTTGCGGTGAAGGAGGCGTTCGAGGCGGATGGCGTCACGGTCATCCAGTTCAACGAACCGGCCGCCGGCCAGACCGTCTATCATCTGCATTTCCACGTCATCCCGCGCAGCGAGGGCGTGGCGCTGAAGCCGCATTCCGGTACGATGGAAGACCAGGGCGTGTTGGCCGCGAATGCGGAAAAGCTGAAAAAGGCGCTGTCGAAATGAGCACGCTTCTCCTCACCCGTCGCACGGTGCTGTTCGGGCTCGCAAGCGCGGCTCTTCTCGCCGCGCTGCCTGCCTTCCCCGCCTTCGCAGCGGAGCGGCCGGAAGCGATCGTCGAAAAAATCTACGCCGGCTACGCCAATGACGGCAACGGCCCGAAGGATGTTCCCTATCTCGCCGACGTCGCCGAGCAATTGTCCGGCGAGAACCATCCGGGCTTCGATTTCTTCATCGATGCGCAGGACTTCGACAAGGTTTCCGCCGTCGCCACCTTGGTTTCGGAAAACGATACAGGTGCCGTGGTGCGTGCCGAGATGACGAATTTCGGCGCCACGAAAACGGTCGAGATCCACTTCGTGAAAAACGGTGGAGACTGGAAGATCGGCAACGTGCGTTATCCCGTCGAAAACGGCTTCGACCTGCGCCAGAGCCTCGGCCTCGCGCCGCTCTGATCAGACGCCGGTGATGGCAAGACCCGCGGCCAGGAAGGCAATGGCCGCGGCAATTCCCAGGATCTGCCGGAAGCGCCCGCCGAAAAAGAAGCAGACGGCGCCGAAAACCACCGCGCCAAGCCGCAGCCAGAGCGGCGAGGTCTCGAGCGTTCCCGTCGGGAAGAAGATCAGCTTGGCGATGACGGCAGCCACGAGTGCTGTCGCCACCGCCCTCACCCAGTTCAGCACTTCCGATTTTTCATCGAGGCGGTTGCCGGCAAGCACGCCGGCCCAGCGCCACAGATCCGTCGCAAGCCAGCCGGCGATGGCGATGTAGATATAGGGCCACAGGCCGTCGAAGCTCATCGGCTTGCCTCCTTCTGGCGCAACAGCCGTTCCCCCCACCAGGCGACCGTTCCGCCGATAATGCCGGCGAGCAGAATGTCGTATTCCGGCGCGATCACCGCAAAGACGTAACCGAGCGCAAGGCCGATGCCGAGCGCCCAGTAGATCACCCGATGGCGGGCGGAAATCCAGATCGAGGTGAGGAAATAGACCGGCGTCAGGAAGAACAGACAGCCCGACACGATCGGCGGAAATTCCGAAACAGCGCCGTAGACGAGGCCGACGAGTAGGATGTTGGCGAGCGTCAGGGTGATGCCGAAGCCGGCGAAGAAGGCGACACGGCCGCTGCGCGGCACGTCACGCACATGTTCCATGGCAAAGACCCAGGCAGTGATCGCCACGAAATGCGAAATGATGAGAAGCAGCCAGGTCGGCGTGCGGCTTGTCCGAATTTCCGGAATGAGCGCGGCGACCATCGGCATCATGCGCACGGAGGATAGCGTCACGGCAATGAAGGCGGCTGCGATGTGGGCGCCCGACAGCATGGAGCCGACGAGGATTACTTTCGCCGGTAGCGCCCAGACCATTCCGGTCATGAACATCACCTGCTCGACCGGAATTTTCGCTTCCGCCGTAAACGCTGCAAAGCCGACGAAGGACAGCATCAGGATGATCGCCGGCAGGCTGAAAAGCCCGCGCATGCCGAGAAGGAACCAATGGGTGTGGGATTGGGGCTCGGGCTCGGCAGTCATAAAAATCTCTTGCAATAGAATCGACCGCTCCCTCATCCGGCCTGTCGGGCCACCTTCTCCCCGAGGGGAGAAGGGAGGGTTGCAACCGTCTCATTTTTCTCCTTCCCCTTCGGGGAGAAGGTGCCGACGGGCGGATGAGGAGGTGTCAAAAAGAAAGCCGGGCAGTCTCCTGCCCGGCCCATATCATTTGTAGAACCGTTATTTCTTACGCGGCACCTTGGGAACGGCGCTGGACTTGCGCGGCGGCTCGTCCTTCGGCTGTTCGGCCTTGGCTTCGGTCACCTTTTTCGAAGACTTTGCCTTGGTCGGCGCCGCTTCCGCTGCAACGGTTTCCTTGGCCTTGCGGGGCTTTGCCTTCTTCGCGGCGGTTTCCTCGACTTCGGCCTTCGGCTTGATCCGTGCGGTTTCCGGCACGGCGTCGAGGATCAGGCCGGTCGAGCCATCTTCCTTCGTGCCGACGGAAACGCGGACGACGCCGCCCTTCTTGAGCTTGCCGAAGAGGATTTCGTCGGCGAGCTTCTTCTTGATGTTTTCCTGGATGACACGCGACAGCGGGCGGGCCCCCATCTTCTCGTCGTAGCCCTTCTCAGCCAGCCAGGCGATGGCTTCCTGCTGGAGGTCGAAGGTGATGTTGCGCTCGGCAAGCTGCGTTTCCAGCTGCATGACGAATTTCTGCACGACCTGATGGATGACCGGGGTCGGCAGCGAGCCGAACGGGATGATCGCATCGAGACGGTTGCGGAATTCCGGCGTGAACAGGCGGTTGATCGCCTCCATGTCCTCGCCTTCGCGCTTGGACGAGCCAAAGCCGATGGCGGCCCTGGCCATGTCGGACGCGCCCGCATTGGTCGTCATGATCAGGATGACGTTGCGGAAGTCGATCTTCTTGCCGTTGTGGTCGGTCAGCGAGCCGTGATCCATGACCTGCAACAGGATGTTGTAGATGTCCGGATGCGCCTTCTCGATTTCGTCGAGCAGCAGCACGGAGTGCGGATGCTGGTCGACGCCATCGGTCAGGAGGCCGCCCTGATCGAAGCCGACATAGCCGGGAGGTGCACCGAGCAGACGCGAAACCGTGTGCCGCTCCATGTATTCCGACATGTCGAAGCGCAGGAGTTCCACGCCGAGCGAGCTGGCAAGCTGCTTGGCGACTTCGGTCTTGCCGACGCCGGTGGGGCCGGAGAACAGATAGCAGCCGATCGGCTTGTTCGGTTCGCGCAGGCCCGCACGGGACAGCTTGATGGCCGATGACAGTGCCTCAATGGCGAGATCCTGGCCGTAGACGACCGAGCTCAGTTCCTTCTCAAGGTTGGCGAGCACCTGCTCGTCGTCCTTCGAGACGGTCTTGGGCGGAATACGGGCCATCGTGGCGACCGTCGCTTCGATCTCCTTTTCGGTGATCAGCTTGCGGCGTTTTCCAACGGGCAGCAGCATCTGGGCCGCACCGGTCTCGTCGATCACGTCGATCGCCTTGTCCGGCAGCTTGCGGTCGTTGATGTAGCGCGCCGACAGTTCGACGGCCGACTTGATCGCCTCGTTGGAATACCGAAGCTTGTGGTACTCCTCGAAATAGGGCTTCAGGCCCTTCATGATCTCGATCGTGTCGTCGATGGTCGGCTCGTTGACGTCGATCTTCTGGAAGCGGCGCACGAGTGCCCGGTCCTTTTCGAAGAACTGACGATATTCCTTGTAGGTCGTCGAGCCAATGCAACGGATCGCGCCGGAGGACAGAGCGGGCTTCAGCAAATTGGAAGCATCCATTGCGCCGCCGGAGGTGGCGCCGGCGCCGATGACCGTGTGGATCTCGTCGATGAAGAGAACCGCGCCCGGATAGTCTTCCAGTTCCTTGACGACCTGCTTCAGGCGTTCCTCGAAGTCACCGCGATAGCGCGTGCCCGCGAGCAGCGTGCCCATGTCGAGCGAAAAAATCGTCGCGTCGGCCAGCGCTTCCGGCACCTTGCCTTCGACGATGCGCTTGGCGAGGCCTTCCGCGATGGCCGTCTTGCCGACGCCCGGATCACCCACATAGAGCGGATTGTTCTTCGAACGGCGGCAAAGGACCTGAATGGTACGGTTGACCTCGGCATGACGGCCGATGAGCGGGT
This sequence comes from Shinella sp., assembly GCF_052438155.1. NCBI lineage: Bacteria > Pseudomonadati > Pseudomonadota > Alphaproteobacteria > Hyphomicrobiales > Rhizobiaceae > Shinella > Shinella sp. Next base: position 31,461 of record NZ_JBQVPI010000034.1, read on the forward strand.
CGATCTTGCCGTTCTTGGCCTTCTCGTTGAGGTTGACGCAATAGGCGGTGAGCGCATCCTGCTTCTTTGCGGGCTCTTCCGGCTCGGCGCCATTGCGCTGCTGCTTCGGCTCGTTGTCAGTGTCTTCTGCGCCGCGCACCTTGCGCTCTTCGGTGGAGCCGGGGCGCTTGCCGATGCCATGCGAGATGAAGTTGACGGCGTCGTAGCGCGTCATCTCCTGCTCCTGCAGGAAATAGGCGGCGTGGCTCTCGCGCTCGGCAAAGATCGCGACGAGCACGTTGGCCCCGGTCACTTCCTCGCGGCCAGACGACTGGACGTGGATCACCGCGCGCTGGATGACGCGCTGGAAGCCGGACGTGGGCTTAGAATCCTCTTCATAACCCGTCACCAGGTTAGCGAGGTCGTTATCGACATAGTCGGTGACGGTCTTGCGCAGCACGTCGAGATTGACATTGCAGGCGCCCATCACCGCGGCCGCGTCGGCGTCCTCGATAAGGGCGAGCAGGAGGTGCTCGAGCGTCGCATATTCATGATGGCGCTCGTTCGCGTAGGTCAGTGCCTGGTGGAGCGCCTTTTCAAGGCTTGCAGAAAATGTTGGCACGTTCGTTCCTCATTTCTTTTCCATGACACATTGCAGCGGATGCTGGTGCTGGCGGGAGAAATCCATCACCTGTGTCACTTTGGTTTCGGCAACCTCGTAGGTGAACACGCCACATTCGCCTACGCCATGATTGTGCACATGGAGCATGACCCGCGTGGCCGCTTCCCGGTCCTTCTGGAAGAAACGTTCCAGAATGTGGATTACAAACTCCATAGGAGTATAATCGTCATTGAGAAGCAGGACGCGGTACAGGCTCGGCTTCTTCGTCTTCGGCTTCGTGCGGGTAATGACGGAGGTGCTGCGACCGGGAGTGTCGCTGCCGCCTTCCCCATCCTGCATTCGAGCCAGTCTCACATCCATTTGTGTTCATTCCCTTGATTTCGGCCACTTCCTTGGAGCGCACCGTTCAGCCGAGGCTGCCTTCTGGACCTGTTATCTAATGTTTCGACACACGATTGTAAGACCCCTGCTTCGCACTGCAATCATAATCGCGGACCATCCGAAGGAAATAGCGAAATTTGCTCCTGCCGCATCAGCCTCGCGCAATCTCCGCAACACGAAAAGGCCGGCTGCGGTTGCCCGCAGCCGGCCGATAAACGCTATACGCGTATGCAGTACTGGATAGCCTTAAGCCGCGACAGCAGCCTTGGCAGCAGCGGTCGCCTTGGCAACAGGCGCTTCGTAGGTCTTGTACGTGCCCTTGGCGAGGTCGGCGTACATTTCGCTGAGCTTGGTGGCTTCAGCGACGAAGCCTTCATAGGCGGACTTCACGAAAGCCGTCTGCAGCTCGACAGCAGCTTCGACGCTCTTGATGCTCGAGAGCTTCTCGATATGGGCAACGTTGCTTTCGAAGGACTTCTTCGAATAGTCAGCCGTTTCGGTGGCGATCGCCTGAAAGCCCTGCGCAACGGTCGCGTAGCTCTTGACGAACGTGTCCACGGCTTCCTTGCTCTTCTTGTTGGCGTCATCGAAATTGAACATCGAAGTCTCCTTTGATCCCGGTGATATGCCCCGAAATCTATATGCGGCGCACAAAAAAGTCAATAAAGATGCTGCAATGCAATATTCCACAAGTAAAGCAAGACCTTGCGCAATAGGTATGATTATTGGCGCCTAAAAACGGCTGACTTGTCGCAAAAATATAACAAAAAGACCCGGCGCCATGGGCTGCCGGGTCGTTTCTTTGGCTATGCCGACAGATCAGAGATCGATGTCGAGGATCGCCATGGAGAAGTTGTAGGAGAGTTCGCCATCCTCGTCGTCGCGGAAGATAACGCCCAGGAATTCATCAGCAAGATAGACCTCGGCCGATTCATCCTTGCGCGGACGGGCCTTGATCGCGATCTCCTTGTTGATATTGCGCTTGAAGTAAGCCTCGAGCTTCCTGATTTCTTCCGGCGTCACGACATGTCTCCGTCAACGTTTGATTTGGCGCGCTTCTCGCACCTGCTCCGGGGCGTGTAAACCCTCGATGTCCGGCAGGCTGCGACTTTCCCCGCTTTAGAGGTCGTAGTCGAAGGCTGCCAGAAGCTGGTCCATGGCGCGCGAGGGCTCGTTGCAGCCCGCCTCGCCGATGACCCTGGCCGGCACGCCGGCCACCGTCGATTTCGGCGGCACGGGCTTCAGCACCACGGAGCCGGCGGCAATGCGCGAGCAATGGCCGATATGGATGTTGCCGAGGATTTTTGCGCCCGCCCCGATCATCACGCCGTCGCCGATCTTTGGATGGCGGTCGCCGCCTTCCTTGCCGGTGCCGCCGAGCGTCACGTTGTGCAGGATCGAGACATTGTCGCCGATCACCGCCGTCTCGCCGACGACAAAGCCGGTGGCATGATCGAGGAAAATGCCCTTGCCGATACGCGCAGCCGGGTTGATGTCGGTCTGGAAGACGCTGGAAGAGCGGCTTTGCAGGTAAAGCGCGAGGTCGCGCCGGCCGTTGTTATACAGCCAGTGCGCGACACGATGGGTCTGGATGGCGTGAAAACCCTTGAAATAGAGCACGGCATCCAAAAACCGCAGGCATGCGGGGTCACGATCGTAGACGGCCTGGATATCGACGCGCAGGATGCCGCCCCATTCCGGCCAGTCTTCCAGCATCTCGGAAAAGATCTGGTGCAGCAGGTTCGCCTGCAGGTCCGGATGGTCGAGGCGCTCGCAGACGCGGTGGATCACGCTTTCTTCCAGCGAGCGGTGGTTCAGCACCGTCGAATAGAGGAAGGCCGCCAGCAGTGGCTCGGCCTGGGCAGCAACGCGCGCTTCTTCGCGCAGGCTGTCCCAGATCGGATCCATGGCCTTGAGATTCTCACCGGCCCTGAGTTCGTTCGTCGCGACCATCGCCGCACTCCTTATGGTCATTCCCGTCCATATATAATGCAAAGCACGGCCGAGCGAAATGGCCCGACGGTTGTTGTCGCAAATGGTGCGTCAGCGACCGTCGATTTCCGCATAGAAATCCAGCACGGCGCGCTTGAAGACCCTGTCGCCGACGGCGAGCATGTGGTCGCGGCCGGGGATGTCGAGCGCACGGGCATTCGGCATGAGATCGGCCAGCGCCTGCGCGCTGCCGGCAATGTCGTCTTTCGTCCCGACTCCGATCAGCGCCGGCACGTCGATGTGCCCCATATCCGTGTCCGTCAGCAGATCACGCGACGTCATGATACAGGCGGCGAGCGCCTGCCGGTCGGATTTCGTCTGGTCAGCAAAGGCGCGGAACATGCGGCCGCGCTCATGGACAACCACATCGAGCGAGGGCGCCAGCAGCGCATCGGCGATCGGGTCCCAATCGCCGACGCCGGTCACCATGCCGATGCCGAGCCCGCCGAACACGACGGACCGCACGCGGTGCGGATGGGCAAGTGCCATGAAGGCGGTGATGCGCGCACCCATGGAATAGCCGAAGACATGCGCCTCGGGGATTGCGAGGTGATCGAGGAGCGCTGCGGCATCGCCGGCCATCAACGGCGGCGTATAGACCGCCGGGTCATGCGGCTTGGCGCTTTTGCCATGGCCGCGATTGTCGAACGCGATGACACGGTAGCCGGCATCGCCCAGCGTCTTCAACCAGCCGGGAAACACCCAGTTGACGTTGGCGCTTGAGGCGAAACCGTGGATCAGCAGCACCGGATCGCCCGAGGGGTCGCCTTCGTCGAAGAAGGCGAGTTCGAGACCGTCATGGGTGAAGCTGGAAAAGGCTGGAGCATCGAGGTTCATCGCGGGCCTTCTTTCGTTTTCTTGTCCCTGCTCATAAAGCGGTTCGGCCCTGGAGAAAACGGCAGCCGCGCCGAAATCTCGCCAGGCGCGACGGTTTTGCATCTACACATTTCGCCGGAAGGCGACTATGGTCCGCGCCAGAAAAGACGGTATTTTACGGAGCATGACATGGCTGGCCACAGCATTCCCCATTTCCAGAACGACGGCGGCCATCGCGCAATCGAGATCGGCGTGAAGGAATTCATGTGTGTCGGCGCTTCCGTGCCCTACGACCATCCGCACGTCTTCCTCGACATGGGCGACGACAACGAAAAGGTCTGCCCGTACTGCTCGACGCTCTTCCGCTACAACCCGACCTTCAAGGCCAGCCAGACCGATCCGGTCGGCTGCACTTTCACCAACCAGGTCGCGGCGTAACGGCCGAAGGGCCGGTACGATCATGTCTTCCGTCACATCTGCAACCATCGTCGGCGCCGGCATTGCCGGGCTGACGACTGCTCTTGCGCTTGCGCAGAAAGGCATCACCGCGCATGTCCTCGAGCAGGCCCCCGCCATCGAGGAAGTCGGCGCCGGCCTGCAACTCTCGCCAAATGCGTCTCGCATCCTTGACAACCTCGGCCTGCTCGACGCGCTCAGCGCCCGCTGGAGCGAGCCGGATCATATCCTGCTGTCCTCGGGAAGCTCGCTAGCGCCGCTTGCGTCGGTTCCCGCCGGCCGGGCCGCTCGCACGCGCTGGGGCGCTCCCTATGGCGTGCTGCACCGCGCCGCCCTACAAGCCGTGCTCCTCGATGCCGTTCGCCGCGAGCCGCTTTGCACAGTAACGACGGGCAAGCGAATCGAGACCGCAGAAGACGCCCGCGCCGTCGCGCCGACGGACATCCTCATCGCCGCCGACGGTGTCTGGTCGCGCCTGCGCCAAACGGTGCCGGGCGCCCTGCCCGCGCGCTATTCCGGCACCATCGCCTGGCGTTTCCTCGTGCCCTATGGCGTGGCACCGCCGTTTCTCAACCCGCGCACCGTGGCGGCTTTTCTTGGCCCCCAGGCACATCTCGTCGCCTACCCGCTTGCAGAGAGCCAAGCCTTCAACATCGTCGCCATCCACCAGCTTGCGGAAGCGCCGCCGGAAGGCTGGTCACGCAAGGGCGACGCTATAGCCCGCAAGCGCCTGCTCGACGCCTTTTCCGGCTGGCACGCCGATATCCGCCGCCTGTTGAACGATGCGCAGGATCCCCTGATGTGGCCGCTCTTCGAGTGCCCTGACGGCGCCTGGACGGATGGACGCAAGACCGTGCTGATCGGCGACGCCGCGCACGCCATGACGCCATTCGCGGCGCAAGGTGCCGCGATGGCGATCGAGGACGCCGCACTGCTCGCCCATCTGCTTGCGGATGAAACCGACACCACGCAGGCGCTCCGGCGTTTCGAAACCACCCGCCGCGAGCGCGTCGCCCGCGTGCGCAGCCGCGGTGCCTTCAACCGCTTTGCCTATCACGCGCGCGGTCCGATCGCGCTCGGCCGCAATCTCGTGCTGGCGCTGCGCGGACCGGAGAGCCTCGCCGCCGATCTCGACTGGCTCTACGGTTACCGCACACCAGGTTGACGGTCAGACCGCCCGCGCTGCCGCAAGCCCGCGCTCGATATCGGCCCTGATGTCCTTCACGTCTTCGAGGCCGATCTGGAGACGGAGAACCGGCCCCTCCTCCGGTCCCTTGGCGACGCGGCGGTCCGAAAGGGTGACATGGACCGCGAGGCATTCGAAGCCGCCCCAGGAGTAACCGAGGCCGAAAATACCAAGCGCATCGAGGAACGCATGGGCCTTCGCCCTGTAGCGCTCCGGCGAGCCGCCGTTCAGCACGATCGAGAAAATGCCGCTCGATCCCTTGAAATCGCGCTTCCAGAGCTCGTGGCCCGGGAAGCTCGGCAGTGCGGGATGCAGCACCCGCGAAACGTCGTCCACGCCTTCCAGCCAGCGGGCGAGATCAAGTGCACTTTCCTGGTGGCGCTCCAGCCGAACGCCCATGGTGCGCAGGCCGCGCAGCACCTGATAGGCATCGTCAGGCGAGGCGCAGGTACCGAGCGCGATCTGTGTGTCGTGCAACTGTTCCCAATGCGCGGCATTGGCCGAGACCGTGCCGAACAGCACGTCCGAATGGCCGGCCGGGTACTTTGTCGCGGCATGGATGGAGACATCGACGCCGAAATCCAGCGGGCGGAAATAGAGCGGCGTCGCCCAGGTATTGTCCATGGTGACGATCGCGCCGTGCTGGTGGGCAACGGCGGCGATGGCCGGGATATCCTGCATCTCGAATGTGTTGGAACCGGGAGCCTCGGTGTGGACCAGCCTGGTGTTCGGCTTGATCAGGGCCGCGATACCCGCACCGATCATCGGATCATAATATTCCACCGTCACGCCAAGACGTTTCAGCATCGTGTCACAGAAGTGGCGGGTCGGGTGGTAGACCGAATCGACGATGAGCGCGTGGTCGCCGGCCGAAAGATAGGCCAGGAACGGCACGGTGACGGCAGCCAGCCCCGAGGGCACGAGAATGGTGCCGGCAGACCCTTCCAACTCATCGATGGCGTCGCAGAGCGCATCCGTGGTGGGCGTGCCCCGTGTGCCGTATGTATATTTCTGCGCCCGACTTTCCATCGTCGCGGCATTCGGGAAAAGCACGGTCGAGGCGTGCACAACCGGAGGATTGACGAAACCGTGATAGTCCGCCGGGTCGTTTCCGGCATGGGCAAGGCGGGTGTTCACGCCGGCGCCGGCGAGGATTTCGTCTCTGTTTTTCATGGGGCGGTCCGAGGATGCGAGAGGGAATTGAGCCGCTGACTTTTCGCCAGCGAGACCGCGAGGTCAACCCCATACGAATGGGCGGCGGGATGTCCAAAGCGCTTCAAATGTTAAACAAGCGGATTTTTTGAGCGATTTACTGCACAAATCCCCGATTTTCTGCCCAAAATCCCGTCAGATGCCGACAAATTTAGGTTACCGACCGGAAAATGGTCCGGATCACTTGACCCTGCGAAATTTTGAGCATGAGATAAGCAACCTCGCGCCGGGAGGGTGGCGAGTTCCGCAACGTATCCATTAGGATCGCGTGACCTGCGGACAAAACAAAGACAACAGAAAAAGGTTGTGAAAAAATGGCGAAAAAAATTATGGCGGCGCTCGTTGGTGCAGCCGTTCTGGGGCTTGGCGCAACGGCGGCACAGGCCGACACGCTCTCTGACGTAAAGGCAAAGGGCTTCGTGCAGTGCGGCGTGAACGGTTCGAACCTCGCCGGCTTCGGCGCGCAGGATTCGGCCGGCAACTGGGCCGGTCTCGATATTGACCTCTGCAAGGCCGTGGCCGCTGCCGTCTTCGGCGATGCCACCAAGGTAAAGTATACGCCGCTCTCGGCCAAGGACCGCTTCCCGGCCCTGCAGTCCGGCGAAATCGACATTCTCGCCCGCAACACCACCTGGAGCATCAGCCGCGATTCGCAGCTCGGCTTCGATTTCCGCGCCGTGAACTACTATGACGGCCAGGGCTTCATGGTGAAGAAGGAACTCGGCGTAAAGTCGGCTCTGGAACTGTCCGGCGCTTCCGTCTGCGTTCAGTCCGGCACGACGACCGAACTCAACCTCGCCGACTTCTTCCGCTCCAACAACATGGACTTCAAGCCGGTCGTTTTCGAAGCGCAGGATGAAGCCGACGCCGCCTACAATGCCGGCCGTTGCGACGCCTACACGACGGACGCCTCGGGCCTCTACTCGATCCGCCTGAAGATGGCCAACCCGGACGACCATATGGTTCTGCCGGAAATCATCTCCAAGGAGCCGCTCGGCCCGGCCGTTCGCCAGAACGACTCCAAGTGGTTCGACATCGTGACCTGGTCGCACTACGCGATGGTGGCTGCCGAGGAATTCGGCATCACGACGGCCAATGTCGAAGAGATGAAGAAGTCCGCCAACCCGGACATCAAGCGCTTCCTCGGCGAAGAAGCTGACTCGACCATCGGTGCCGACCTCGGCGTGCCGAAGGACTGGGCCGTGCAGATCATCAAGGCTGTCGGTAATTACGGCGAATCCTTCGAGCGCAATGTCGGCGAAGGCTCGCCGCTCAAGATCGCCCGCGGCCTGAACGGCCTGTGGACCAAGGGCGGCCTGCAGTACGCTCCGCCGGTTCGCTAAGCGACTGATCCGTACTAATCCGGGAGGGCAAATCGTTGCCCTCCCTTTTTAAACAAACGCCCGGAAAACAGGGCGAACGCAAATTCAGGGGAAATGTATGGCTCTTGCGGATGCCCGAACAGGGTCCGGCGAACCGCCGAAGGTATCTCTTCTCTACAATCCGGCGCTGAGAAGCATCGTCTATCAGGTCGTAACACTTGTCGTGATCGTCGCGGCGGTCTGGTATGCGTGGAACAACGTCGTCCAGAACCTGGCTCGCGCCAACATGACGGCGGGTTTCGGCTTCCTGAACAGCCGCGCCGGCTTCGATCTCGCGCAAACCTTGATCGCCTATTCGAGCGACTCGACCTATTTCCGCGCACTCCAGGTCGGCCTCATCAACACGCTTGTCGTGGCCGCCGCCGGCATCGTAACTGCGACGATCGTCGGACTGCTCGTTGGTGTCGGGCGCCTGTCGCACAATTGGCTGATCGCGCGGCTCTGCACGGTCTATGTGGAAATCTTCCGCAACATTCCGCCGCTGCTGGTCATCTTCTTCTGGTATCTCGGCGTTCTTGCCCTGCTGCCGTCGATCCGCACCATCTTCCAGCATGTGAAGGATAATCCCGGTGCGGTGTTCTTCGTCTCGAACCGCGGCATCTACATGCCGGCGCCGGTCTTCGGTGAAGGCTTCGGGGTCGTGTTTGCAGCCTTCATCATCGGCGTGATCGCGGCGATCGCCTTCACGGTCTGGGCGAATGCCCGACAGCGTGCCACGGGCATTCGCCCGCCGGTCCTGTGGGTCAATCTCGGCCTGATCGTGCTCTTCCCGCTCATTGTCTTCGTGGTGATGGGAAGCCCGCTCAGCCTCGATTATGCCGTGCCAGGCTCCTTCAACATGAAGGGCGGCATGGTCATCGGTCCGGAATTCCTGGCGCTCTACCTTGCGCTGTCGCTCTATACGGCCTCCTTCATCGCCGAGATCGTGCGCGCCGGCATCCGTGGCGTGTCCAAGGGCCAGTCGGAAGCCTCCTATGCGCTGGGTCTTCGTCCGCGCCAGGCGACGCGCCTCGTCGTGCTGCCGCAGGCGCTGCGGATCATCATTCCGCCGCTTACCTCGCAGTACCTCAACCTCATCAAGAACTCTTCGCTCGCGGTGGCCGTCGGTTATGCCGACCTCGTCGCGGTCGGCGGAACCATCCTCAACCAGTCCGGCAAGTCGATCGAGATCATTTCGATCTGGATGCTGATCTATGTCTCGATCAGCCTTATCACCTCGCTGTTCATGAACTGGTTCAACGCCAAGATGGCATTGGTGGAGCGCTGAGATGGCCGAAAGCATTACCTACGTCCGCGAAGACTTCCTCGAGCCGGAGAAGGCACCGCTTTCCGACTCCTCCGTCATCGGCTGGATCCGCACAAACCTGTTCGCATCGGTGAAGGACAGTATCCTGTCGCTCATCGCGCTGGCTGCGTTGGTCTACTTCCTGCCGGGCCTCATCAACTGGCTGTTCGTGTCGGCCGTCTGGACCGGGGCAGACCGCACAGCCTGCCTCACCGTCGATCAGGGCGGCCAGCTTCCGGCCGGCTGGAACGGCGCCTGCTGGGCCTATGTCGGCGACCGCTTCGTGCAGTTCATGTTCGGCTCCTATCCGCGCGACGAACTGTGGCGGCCGTTGCTGGTCGTCGCCATGTTCGTGGGGCTGCTCACCCCCTTCCTGATGCCAAAGGTGCCGCGCAAGGGGCTGAACGCCCTCCTGCTCCTGGTCGTCCTGCCGGTCGTCGCCTTCTTCCTGCTGCTCGGTGGCGTGTTCGGTCTCCGGCCCGTGGAGACGTCGCTGTGGGGCGGCCTGATGGTGACGCTCATCATCTCCTTCGTCGGCATTGCCATATCGCTGCCGGCGGGCATTCTGCTGGCGCTTGGTCGCCGGTCGGAAATGCCGGTCTTGAAGACCGCTTGCATCATCTTCATCGAACTGATCCGCGGCGTGCCGCTGATCACCGTTCTTTTCATGGCAAGCGTGCTGCTGCCGCTGTTCCTCGAACCCGGCAACAACATCGACAAGTTCCTGCGCGCCCTGATCGGCGTGTCGATCTTTGCGTCCGCCTATATGGCGGAGGTTATTCGCGGTGGTCTTCAAGCCATTCCGAAAGGACAATATGAAGCGGCCGACGCTCTTGGTCTAAACTACTTCCACAAAATGACCTTCGTCGTGCTTCCGCAGGCCATCAAACTCGTGATCCCGGGCATCGTGAACACCTTCATCGGCATGTTCAAGGATACCTCCCTCGTCACGATCATTTCGATGTACGACCTGCTCGGTATCGTGAAGGCAAGCTTTGGGGATTCTGCCTGGATCACACCTGTTACGCCGCTGACGGGACTGATCTTCGCCGGCTTCACGTTCTGGATTTTCTGCTTCGGCATGTCGCGCTACTCGGCCTTCGTGGAACGCCGGCTCGACAAGGGCCACAAAAGATAACTGAGAGGAAACAACAATGGCCAACCAAGCCCAGGCGCAAAAGCTGGCGGTCTCCACGACGGA
>NZ_JBQVPI010000035.1:0-41668 GCF_052438155.1 Shinella sp.
CTGCTCTGATCCCCAAAGACTGGATCGTTTTTGATTGGAGTTTTTCGCGCTAGATTCCCGGCTGGGAACAGGAGCGGAAGCGATGAAAGCATCGAATTCTTCGGACGCCCAGAAGGCGTTTATTTTGAAACAAGGCGTCGATGGCGTGCCGGTCGCTGAGATTTGCCGGAAAGCAGGAATCAGCCGGGCGACCTATTTCAACTGGCGCAAGAAGTATGGAGGCCTGCTGCCTGACGAGATGCGTCGCTGAAGGCTTTGGAAGATGAGAACGGCCGCCTGAAGAAGATCGTCGCCGGTCTGACGCTCGACCGGGAGATGTTACAGGACGTCATCCGCACGTCATCCGCCGAAAGCTCTGAGGCCTGCCCGCAAGCGCAAGCTGATCGACGGGATTCTGGTGGATTGGGGAATATCGATCCGACGGGCCTGCAAGACCCTGCGTTTCGACACTTTCACCTATCATTACAAGTCCCGAAGAACCGGACAGGCCGCTCTCGAAAGACGGATCAAGGAGATTTGCGAGACACGGGTGCGCTACGGATGTCGGCGTGTCCATGTCCACTTGCGTCACGACGGATGGACGATCAACATGAAGAAGACACGCAGGATTTACAGCGAGTCAGGCCTTCAGTTGCGCAACAAGCATCCCAAGCGTCGGGTCAAGGCAAAGCTCAGGGATGACCGCCAGGTTGCATTTGGTCCGAACGATGTCTGGGCGATGGATTTTGTCCACGACCAGCTCGCAACAGGCAAGAAACTGCGCATACTGACCGTCGTGGATACCCATTCCCGCTATTGCCCCGCCACCGATGCCCGGTTCACTTACCGTGGTGAGGATGTGGTCCAGACGCTGGAACGCGTCTGCAAGAAGATCGGTTATCCCAAGACGATCAGGGTCGATAATGGCAGCGAATTTATCGCGCGCGATCTGGACCTTTGGGCCTACGCAAACGATGTCACGCTGGATTTCTCGCGGCCCGGAAAGCCAACGGACAACGGCTTCATCGAGGCCTTCAACAGCAAGCTGCAGGCGGTGTGCCTGAACGCGCATTGGTTCCTGACCCTTGCGGATTCGCGCGAAAAGCTGGCGACTTGGCGTCGATACGACAACGAGGATCGTCCTCACAGCGCAATCGGGTATAACGTCCCGATTGCCATGCACAATCCCGATGGCGCAACCAGCCCGCCATCGGGATCAGCGCCGGAAAACTCCAACTCCCGGCGGTCCTAGGTGGGGCTCAGAGCAGCAGCCCTGGAAGATCATGTCCATCGGACGAAGAAAATGGGCCAATAGGTTCTGATCAATGAGGGTTGGTACTACGCTTGATAACTATTGAGGATTCCCTCCAGCACTGCCTCTTCTAGCAGAACCAGAAGTCAACAGCTTTGCAAATCGACTGCTATGATTTCTGAAAGCCCGATGTCCTTCAATCCGCATACTGACGGACAAGAAGTCAGCGTGCGGCCCCTTGACAGCGAAAAGTCTCGCGGCGCAGAACCTTCACTTCGTCGGAAGTTGCGGCACGCGCCGCGTCTCCGGCCAACCGTTTCTTGCCCGCTTCGAGGAATTCCTTCAACAAACTGAAATACAGGCTTTCGGCGATACCCTCGCGGTGGCAAAGAGCGGCTATGCTTTCCTCGCCCGCAACCGTCCAGCACTGTTCGGATTTTGTCCTCGGCCAAATGATGCTTGCGCGTCGCACGGCGGATATCCTTGATCACCTGTTCGTCCGCCGGTTTCTGCGGCCCGGTTTTCTATCTCATCTTCGCTTCCTTTGATCGAGCTACGATGAACCAGAAATCCTCTCTCCTTAGTTACGCATGATCTGTCTAGGAGGCACTGATCCGGGACACCGGTCGCCGACGGCAAAATGGCTGACGCCCTTGCCGATCGCTTCGACGGTGCCGGCGCCCTCGACCCCCGCCACGGCAGGCAGGCCGATCTTGAACGTGCCGTCCCGGAACATGGTGTCGACGAAGTTCACGCCGATGGCGTCCTGTTTTATCAGCACCTCGCCGGCGCCGGGTGCGCGGGCATTTTCCTGTTCGACATGCAGGACGGACGGACCGCCCCATTGGCTGTATTTGACGACGTACGTCATGGCTTTCTCCATTGGGCAAGCAGGGCCTGCCTCCTGATTGGTCTCGATTGGGGAGTGCCGCAGGGAATTAGCACCTGCCGGCATTTTGAAATGAAGTCTTACTGCTCGAAGGCGCCGAGCTGGCGCAGGCCTGTCATCCAGTCCTCGGTGTGCCAGGTCTTCTGGATCTTGCCGCCTTCGACGAGGTGAATGTCGACGGCCTGAATTCGGAGTTTTTTGCCGGATGCCGGGAGACCGGCAAAAGGCCCTGTCTGCGTGCCGGAAATGGTCGACCGGACAACGATCATGTTGCCCTCCGCGACGATGTCCTCGACTGCGATCCGGAAGTCCGGGAAGGCGGTGTGAAGCATCTTCAGAACGGCCTTTGCCGTTTGGGCTCCAGGCGCCGTATCGGGTGCATCGGGAATGTCGCGCCAGGTGTCGGAGAGGATGGCTTCGAGGATTTCCGGCTGATTCCTGTCGAAGTCTTCGTACCACTTGACCGCGATTGCCATTTCCTGGCTTTCCGGCGCCGCCATGACCCCTTGGCCAACAAGGAGCGAGGCGACCAGCGGGAGAATTTTCAGAATACGCATGGGTTTTTCCTGTTCGATCGTTGCTTTGGGGGATTTTGACGTGACGCGAGAACGCCGGCCCGAGGCCGGCGTGATCCACCCGCTTAGCGGCGCCAGCCGTCGATGCTGAGCTTGCCGCCACCGAGTGCGATGACATTCAACAGGCCACCGGCCATGGCGATGTTCTTGAAGAAGTGGATGAACTGGTTGAGGTCCGCGAGATCGTTGTGGAAGCTGACGGCGGTCGCGACCGAGAACACGGCGAGCACGGCGGCGACAAGGCGCGTCTGGTAACCCAGCGCAAGGGCGAGGCCGCCGATGATCTCGACGATGAGCGCCGTGCCGTAAGCCAGCGTCGGGAAGGGCAGGCCGACGGATCCGATGTAGCCGATCGTCATGGCCGGAGCGGCAAGCTTGTTCAGACCGGAAAGCACGAAAATCAGGCTGATGAGAATGCGGCCGGCGGTCGGCAGGACGGCCTGTACAGCGGCGGAAGAGGCCAGGTCTTCTACCTGGCGGGCGATTGCTGTGTGCGACATGTTCGTATCCTTTTCGAAATCGGCAGGCCACCATGGCCGCCCTGTGAGACGCACTATGGCGGCCCCTCACTCATCGTAAAAGCCGAATAAAATAGACAATAACGCTCTAAAATTTAGAATAATTGCTCGTCAGCTGTGGCTCTGGTGGCCTTGATCGCCAGCAGCGACACCCAACGCGAAAAGCCCCCATCGTTTGTGCGATGGGGGCTTGGACATCGGGTATGAAATGTATCGACCGTGCGGCGAGAGGGCTTGGTCAGCCTTTCTTGATCAGATTGACGGCGACCAGCGAGCCGCCGAACTGCTGGACTGGAGCGGCTGCCTTGAGGTTGCCGAGATCGAGCGCCGCGAAGCCCAGTTTCTCGATCAGGCCGGCGACGCTGGCATTGGCGGCCTCATCGTTGCCCGACAACAAAACGACCCTGCGCCCGGAGGCCTCGACGGGATCGGCGGCCAACACTGCGGCCGGTATCGTGTTGAAGGCCTTGACCACTTTCGCGCCGGGCAGAGCCTCGGCGACGATTTCGCTCGACAGCCTGCCGCCGAGATCGGCAGGGCGGAATTCGGGAAACTTGATCGCATTCGTCGCGTCGACGACGATGGTGCCCGACCAGTCCTTGCGCACCTTTGCAAGGTCTGGCACCGCCGTGAACGGCAGGGCGAGGATGACGATATCCTGCGCCAGGGCTTCGTCGAGTTCGACGGGAATGACTGCGTCGCCATGTTTCCCGGCGACGGCGTCGAGGGATGCCGCGCCGCGGCTGTTGGCTACTTTGACCGGTATGCGCTTTTCCGAAAAATGCGTGATGAGAGCCGAGCCGATCGCGCCCGAGCCGATGATTGCGTAGGTCATGTTCGATTTCCTTTGGGTTCGTTGGGTTGGGGTTAGGTTATGTTTGCCGGCCCATCGGGCAGCGGTGTGAACTCGGTTTCTCCCGGCACGCCCGGGAACACCCGGTTTCGCCAGTCGAGGGCCGCCTGCTCGATCCGGTCGCGGCGGCTCGATACGAAGTTCCAGAAGATATGCCGCTTCTCGGCGAGCGGCTCGCCGCCCAGCACCATCAGCCGTGCAGGGCCGATCGCCTTGAGGACGATTTCGGAGCCGGGCTTGAAGACGATCAACTGGTCCTCGGTGAACCGCTCGTCCTGCCCGACGACTTCAACGGCGCCACTGATGACGAAGACGGCCCGCTCGATATGTTCCCCGTCGATGCGAAAGCGTGCGCCGGATACAAGGGCGACGTCTGCATTGAACAGGTCGGAGAAGGTTTTTGTCGGCGCTCGCCGGCCGTGCAGCGAGCCGGCGATCAGGCGCATGTCGATGCCCTCGCCCTCGACGCGCGGCAGTTCCTGTGCGCCGAGATGCTGGAAGCCGGGGTCGGTTTCCTCGTGGCTGGCCGGCAGCGCCACCCAGCTTTGGAAGCCGAACAGCCGCCCGCCCGCTTCCCGCAGCGTATCGCTGCTGCGCTCGGAATGGACGATGCCGCGTCCCGCGGTCATGACGTTGACCTCGCCGGGCTTGATCTTCTGGACGTAGTTCTCGCTGTCGCGATGGATGATCTCGCCGTCGATCAGATAGCTGATCGTCGAAAGCCCGATATGCGGGTGAGGCCGGGAGTCGATGCCGGCGCCAGCGCCGAAGGTCACAGGCCCGAAACTGTCCAGGAAGATGAAAGGACCGACGGTCCGCCGCAGCGGCGAGGGTAGCGCGCGTTTCACCGAAAAACCGCCGAGATCGCGTGTCGCCGGAAGAATGATCTGTTCTATTCGGGCATTCGAAGCGAATGTCATTTTGAGCTCCTTCAACGATCCCCGCTTCAGCGAAAGGCGAGGAGGATGTTGCTGTCGAGCTTCAAATTACCGCTGGTGGCTTGCGGAAAAAACTGACATAAATTGGACAGAAACGTTCGAGGAAATAGATATGCAGAATCCCGGCATGCCCACCCTTGACCAGCTCAAGGTGTTTCTCACGGTGGTGGATGTCGGGAGTTTCGCAGGGGCCGCGCGCAAGTTGGGACGCGCCACGTCGGTGATCAGCTATTCGATCGCCAATCTCGAAGCGCAGCTCGGCGTCTCGCTGTTCGATCGGGATACGACGAAAAAACCGCAGCTGACGACGGAGGGGCGCACCGTGCTGGCGGAGGCGAGAATCGTCTCGAACGGCATCAATGGCCTGCGCGCCAAGGTGCGGGCCATGCTGGAGGGCGTGGAACCGGAAATCTACGTCGCTCTGGATGTCATGCTGCCCGCCTCGCGTGTCACCGATGCCTTGAAAGCCTTCAGCGAAGCCTTCCCGTCCGTGACGCTGCATCTCCATGTCGAGGCCTTGGGGGCGGTGACGCAAATGGTGCTGAACCGGGCGGCGGTGATCGGCGTCAGCGGCCCGCTCGACATCGAGGTCGACGGGCTGGAGCGGATCGGCGCGGGTTTCGTCCACCTCATTCCGGTTGCAGCACCTTCGCACCCTCTGGCGAAAGCGGGAAAAAAACTGCCGGGCGCCGGACGCGAACATGTGCAGCTCGTGCTGACCGACCGCTCGACATTAACGCAGGGGTTTCAACTCGGCGTCGTCGGCGCACGCACCTGGCGACTGGCCGACCTCGGTTCCAAGCACATGCTCTTGAAGGAGGGCATGGGCTGGGGAAACATGCCCGAGCCCATGGTGCGCGAGGATATCCGGACGGGCCGTCTGGTCCATCTCGACATGCCGGATTGCAAGGGCGGCCCCTACCGGCTCCAGGCGGTTCACCGCACCGATGTTCCGCCCGGCCCAGCCGGCCGCTTCCTGATTGCGCATTTCGAAAATCAGGCCGAAGACGACGACATGACCTATTCCAACCGGTGGTAGCCTCCGTCACGTCATGAGGATGACATTCTTTTCCATGGCTTCGCCCGTCGCGGTGCTGCGATAGGCGTCGGCGGCCTGATCGAAGTCCCATTCCCGCAGCGGCGGCTTCTTGAAGGCGCCGCCGTCGAAGGCCGCCTTGAGCTGGTCGAGAATGCCGGCGATCTCCTCGCCCGTGAGTTTTGCGGTATCGACGCCCAAAAGTGTCGAGCGGTTGTGGTAGAAGTCGGCAAGGTCGAACTCGACGCGCTTCTGGCCGACACTGGTGATGACGAGTTGGCGGCCACCCAGGGCTAGTGATTTGAGCGCCGGCTCGAACATCGTGCCACCAACCGCATCGAGCACCACGTCGACACCCTTGCCCCAGGTGGCCGCGCGCACGGCCTCCGGCAGGTCTTTCTTCGAGAGGTCGATGAAGTCGTCCGCCTCGCTCGCGGCCCTGCTTCTCGCCGCCACGATGGTGCGGGCGCCGAGGTGGCGGGCGATCTGCGTGGCGGCGCGTCCGACGGCGCCGAGGCCGCCGGTGATCAGCAATGTCTCGCCCGCCTTCAGCGCACCGACATCGACAAGCGCATGCCAGGCCGTGACGAAGGGCGCGCCGACCGCCGCGGCCTCGGCCATCGACAGGTTGGCGGGCTTCTCCGATAGCCAGCTTGCAGGGAGAACGACATAGTCCGCATGCGCGCCGTCGCGCCGGAACCCGAAGCCGGCGCCGCTGCCCCAGACCTCCTTGCCGGCAAGGCCGCCTTCGACGACCACGCCGGCAAAATCCCGCCCGGGCGTGCGCGGAACCGAGCCACCAAACAGGCCGCTGACGATCTTGACGTCACTCGGATTGATCGCCGCCGCATGGACCTTGACCAGCACCTCGCCGGCATTGAGGGCGGGAACGGGGACATCCTGATGGGTGAGGACATCCGGCGTGCCGAATTGTTCAAAACGAATGGCTTTCATTGTCAAAATCCTTTGCGGGGGCGTTTCGCGTCAGAGGACGGCCAGCAGGCCGCCGTCCACGAGAAGGGCAATGCCCGAAACGTAGCTGGAGAGATCCGAGCCGAGATAGGCGACCGCGTCGCCCACTTCGGAGGGCTGGCCGAGGCGGCGTAGCGGCGTGCGCTTGCGAAACCCTTCCGATGCCTCGGCGATGCCGGGGCTGGTGCGCAGCAATTCGGTATCGATGGTTCCCGGTGCCACGGCGTTGACGCGGATACCGTCTGGGCCGAGCGCGTCGGCAAGCGATTTCGCCATCAACACCACCCCGCCCTTGCTGGTGGAATAGGCGACGGTGATGCCGGCGCCCGATATGCCGCCCATGCTGGCCATCAGCACGATGCTGCCGCCCTTGCCGTTCGCCTTCATCTGGCGGGCCGCCGCCTGCGCGCCGAACAGCGGACCGTCGAGATTGATCGACAGCAGTCGGTGATAATCGTCCTCCGGCACGTCTGCGCCGTCGTTGCGCAGCGTAATGCCGGCATTGGCGACCATGACGTCGACGCCACCGAATTCGGCCGATGCCGCGATGAGCGCATCGTTGTCGGCGCGTTTGCTGACATCGGTCTTCACGAAGCGGGCGGCCGAGCCGATGGCCTCGATCTCCTCGACCGTCGGCCTGCCGCCTTCGCGCGGTGTTTCGATGATGTCGGCGACGATGACGGCCTTGGCGCCATGTTCGGCGGCGCGGATGGCGATGGCGCGGCCGATGCCGCTCGATGCACCCGTCACGACGACGACTTTGTTCTTCAGAATGTCACTCATTGCAGTCTTCCTTCGGGATGATGGGCCGGCTCAAGCCGTCGGCTGGAGCTGGAGGCCGAGCTGGCCGACGAGCGAATAGAGGTTGGCGACACCCCAGTGTTCGGTGATCTTGCCGTCGACGACACGCATGGCATCGACCGTCTCGAACTGGATGGTCTTGCCGGTCGGAGGAATGCCGAGAAAGGTGCCCTTATGCGTGCCGTGATAGGTCTTGAAGGTCGTGACGAGATTGCCGTCGGCCGCTTGCCAATGAATGTCCGCGTGGAAATCCGGAAACGCCTGGCGCAGGCCGGCATAGAGGCCACGCACGCCTTCCTTGTCCGGCACCATGTTCGGCTGCGGTGTGTGGTCGAGAAAATCCTCGGAAAAGACCTCGTCGAAGACGGCGAAATTGCCCTTTCCCTGCACTTCCTCGGTGTTGCGGCGCACCACTGCAATCGCTGCTTCGCTTTCTGCACTTCTGGTCATGGTCGTATCCTTCGTGTCTGGAATTGAGGGTTAAAGTTCAAAACCGCCGATGGTCATGCCGCCGTCGACGACGATCATCTGGCCAAAGATGTAGCTTGCCGCCGGGGAACTGAGCCAAACGGCGACCTCGGCCAGTTCGCGCGGCTGGCCGCCGCGCTTGGCAGGGATGGCCTTTCGGGCGAGGTCGGCGAAGGCCGGGTTCTGGGCACTGTTCGCCGCCACCATCGGCGTTTCCGTCCAGCCCGGGGCAAGCGCATTCACGCGGATTCTGCGGCTGGCATTTTCCATCGCCGCGACGCGGGTCAGGCCGTGGACGCCGTGTTTGGAGGCGGCATAGGCGCTCATGCCGCCCGGCCCCGTCAGCGCGGCGACGGAGGCGGTGTTGGTGATCGCGCCGGCCCCCGTCTTCGCCATCAGCGGAATCTCGTATTTCATGCCGAGAAACACGCTGCGCAGGTTGACGGTCAGCACCTGATCGAAATCGTCGGTCGGGTAGTCCTCGATGCGGTGGGTACCGCCGGTGATGCCGGCATTGTTGAACGCTGCATCCAGTCGGCCGGCGTCCCTTTCGATGCGCGCGAGAAAGGCTTTCACCTCCTCCTCGCTGGAAACGTCGATACGGTCGATGTCGATCTTTCCGGCTGCCGCGATGTCCTTCGTTTCCTCAAGGCCGCCCAGGTTGAGGTCGGCCGCGAAAACATGCGCGCCGCGCTCGGCAAACAATCTTGCCGCCTCCCGGCCGATCCCCGAGCCTGCGCCGGTGACCAGAACCACTTTACCGTCGAAATCCGTAGGCATAGCTTCGCTCCTCGCCCGCGCTGTGGGACGACGCTTCCGTTGTGATTGTCGTGGTGAGGCAGGGTGGGGCCGGAGGATTGAACCTCCGGCCGATCAGTAGGTCAGCCGAAGACCTTGATGGCCGCGGCAGCCACGAGTTCGCCCTGGTGGCGTGCGCCGGCGAGGTCGATTTCGGTCGGCTGGCGCGATCCGTCGCCGCCTGCCACCGTGGTCGCACCATAGGGTGCACCGCCGACGATTTCATCGACGTTCATCTGGCCCTGATGGCTGTAGGGAAGGCCGACGATCATCATGCCGAAATGCAGGAGGTTGGTGATGATCGAAAACAGCGTGGTTTCCTGTCCGCCGTGCTGCGTGGCACTGGAGGCGAAGGCGCCGCCGATCTTGCCGTTCAACGCGCCGCGTGCCCAAAGGCCGCCGGCCTGGTCGAGGAAAGCCGCCATTTGCGAGGTGATGCGGCCGAAACGCGTGCCGGTGCCGATGACGATGGCGTCATAGTCCGCCAGCTCCGCGACGGTGGCGATCGGCGCCTTCTGGTCGAGCTTGAAATGGGCGTTGCGGGCGATCTCTTCCGGCACGGTTTCCGGAACGCGCTTGACGTCGACCTCGGCTCCAGCCTTGCGGGCGCCCTCCGCGACGGCATAGGCCATCGTCTCGATATGTCCGTAGGTCGAATAATAGAGGACCAGTACCTTCGCCATTTTGTTCTCCGTTGGTTGAATGCAGTCGCCCTTGCGGCTTGGAATAAGCTGGCATCAAACGGCTTGGGGGAACAGTCGAATAAAATGAGTGGTTACGGTCGAAGAAATCGAACGATGTACGGGGCCGAATTGGTATTGGACATGACGTCACTTCAGGGCCGAGGGCGTTGCGGACCCGATCGTTCGAGTATTTCGACCGTAACCCTCGAATCTTTGCCGCTGTTGCCGGACTCTCAGACGTGTAGCCTTTCCGAACATACAAGCGAGTGCGCTTGGGGAAGGAGGCGGTCATGGATCTGCGGAGACTTCGGTATTTTGTGGCCGTCGCCGAAGAGCTTCATTTCGGACGGGCGGCAGACCGGGTGCATGTGGTGCAATCGGCCGTCAGCCAGCAGCTGAAGCTTCTGGAGGACGAGCTCGGCTTCACCCTGATCAGGCGCTCGCGCCAGGATGTCAGCCTCACTTTGCTTGGCGAGGTGTTTCTTCCGGAGGCGCGCGACATCCTGCAACGTACGGACGAGGCCGTCCGGCGCTTGAAGGCCTCAGCCAGCGGCATTGTCGGGCGCCTTTCCATCGGCTTCGTCGACAATGTGCTGTGGACGCTGCTGTCGCCGATCATCCGGGATTTTCGCGAGCGCTGGCCGCATGTTGATCTCAAGCTGATCCCGATGGACCGGGATGTCCAGGTGGAGGCCATCGCCGCCGGCACGGTCGACATCGGCATCATTCCGGCCCCTTCCCATCTCGCGGCTTCGGTCAGTACCGAGGTGCTGATTTCCGCACCGTTGATGGTCGCCCTTCCATCGGCGAACGCGCTGGCGCTGAAGGCCACGGTCGAAATGGCGGAGCTTGCCGCCGAACCCTTCGTGACCTTCCCCCTGCAGATGAACAGCCGCATCCTGGACCTGCTCAAGACGGCCTGTGCGGGGGCGGGTTTTGCCCCGCGCGTCGCGCAGGAAGGCGGGCAGCTGCATACGCTGCTCTCCCTCGTCAGCGCGGGGCTCGGTGTCACGCTGGTGCCGAAATGGGTAGCGCAGCTTCCCCAGCCGGGGGTCGTCTTCCGCGACCTTGCAGATTTTTCCACGCCCTATGAACTGCTCCTCGCCTGGAAGGACGATGAGCCGAACCCGTCCGCGGCCACCTTTCGCGAGGTGGCGCATGACGTCGTGCAGATGACCTTGCCGGTGCGCCGCGCACCTGCAGGCCCTGATCTCAAACCCAGATCACGAGGTCACTAATCCTCGTTGGACGAAGATCGTAAATTTTAGAACACTGTAAGCAACGCAAATCGAGATGGGAGGCTCCAGATGATAGACGGACTTAACGTAATAGATGCGGTCATCCACGCCTACAATATGGATGAAAGTAATTTCGCGAATCGCTTCGCAAAACCTTTGTGCGATCTTGTCTATGACTCTGTCATAGCCGCCGCACTTCCAGGCTATGCGCCGACGCGAAAACAATTCTACCGGGACTGGAGTATCGAGGAGACGGTCGATCAGGTTTTTGTCGAAAGCGACACGGATCTGGCGGTCTATCACGCCCTGCCGATCTACTCCTTCCACGATGGTCTCTGTAGTTTCGAAAAGGCCGTCGAGGCGAAGAAACGGTGGCCGAACCGGATGATCACCTATTGCGGCGTCGATCCGCTGACGGGTGCGGCAGCGCTCGACGAACTCGAACGCCAGGTCGAAATCCTGAAGCCCGTCGGCCTGAAGCTTTATCCCAACAGCTGGGTCGGCCAGGAAATCCAGGGCTGGAAGATGGACGACCCGGAGGTGGCGTTCCCGCTGTTCCAGCGGGCGCAGGAGCTGGGCATCAAGGTGGTGGCGATCCACAAGGCGCTGCCGCTCGGCCCGGTCGCCATCGAGCACTATCGTGTCAGTGACATCGACCGCGCCTGCATGGCCTTCCCGGACCTCAATTTCGAGATCATCCATGGCGGCATGGCCTTTGCGGAAGAGACCGCCTGGCAATTGGCGCGCTTCCCCAATGTCTATGTGAACCTCGAAATCACCTGCGCGCTTGCCGCGACCCGGCCGGCCGCCTTCCAGCACATCATGGCCTCGCTCGTCGGCCCCGGCGGACAGAATGCAATCGACCGCATCCTCTGGGGGACCGGCGCGATGGCCTTCCATCCGCAGCCGCTGCTCGAAGCGTTTGTGCACAAGTTCGCCTTCCCCGACGAACTGGTTTCCGGCGCGGGCCTGCCGCAGATCGACCGGGCGGCGAAGAAGAAGATCCTCTTCGACAACTATGCCCGCATGACCGGCCTCGACCTGGAATCGCGGATTGCCGCAACGAAGGACGACGAGTTCGCCAAGCGCCGCCGCGCAGGTGTCGCAGCACCCTTCTCGACGATGCAGGAGGCGGCCTATGCTTGACGAGGCAGCAATCTACGAGGCCCTCGAACGGGTCGTGGACCCGTGCTCGATCGCGACGGGGGCGCCGATCACGCTCAGGGAAATGGGCATGATCGAATCGATCGACATCGACGAAGGCGCGGTGCGGGTGACGTTGAGGTTGACCAGTCCTGTCTGCTGGCAGGCCGCCAACATCATCGCCATGGTCGAAAAGGCGGTCGGCGCCCTGCCGGGTGCCGACAGTGTGGTCTGCGCGCTGAACGGCCGGGCGCAGTGGATGCCCGACATGATGCATCCGGACGCAACAGCACGCCTGCGGCGCCTGCGTCCGTTGCCGGAGGCGCGGCCATGAACGCCGCCGAAAAGGTTCCGCCGGTAACAAAAGCCTACCGTAGCCGTTTCGTGAGTGTCGACGGAATCCGCACGCACTATCTTGAGGCCGGCGAAGGGCCGGTCGTCGTGCTACTGCACAGCGGCGAGTTTGGCGGGTGTGCGGAACTGAGCTGGGAGTACCTCATACCCCGGCTTGCGGAACACTTCCGGGTGATTGCGCCGGATTGGCTAGGCTTCGGGCAGACGGCGAAGATCCATGACTTCGACGGCAAGCGGGCGCGCATGATCGCGCATATGGCACGCTTCCTCGACGTTCTGGCGATCGATCGGGCGTCGTTCATCGGTAATTCCATGGGGGCGACGTTCCTGCTGCAGATCGCGGCGGAACGGCATCCGGGTTTTGCCATCGACAGGCTCGTGGCGATCAGCGGCGGCGGCTGGATGCCGGAGAACGAGGCGCGCAGGCGGCTCACCCATTTTGATGGCAGCCTCGACGGCATGGTCGGTATCCTCCAGTCGCTGTTCGAGGGCAGCGTCTGGCACAGCGATGAGGAGTATGTCCGCCGGCGCCATGCGCTCAGCATCGCGCCGGGCGCCTGGGAGGCGGTGGCGGCCGCGCGCTTCCGCTCGCCGAATGCCCCGGAGCGCAAGGAATTCGGACAGGCTGATGCAACGAACTATGAGGCGATCGGCGTTCCGACGCTTCTGATCGCCGGGGCGGAAGACAAGCTGCGCCTGCCCGGCTACGCCAGCGAAGTGGCCAAGCGCATTCCGGGCGGTACGGTCGCCGTCATCCCGGGTTGCGGCCATTGCGCCAATATCGAGCGGCCGGACATCGTGGGGGATCTCATCCTCGATTTCCTGGCGGACGCGGCCGGACAACCCGTCGCGGCCTGACCGCCGCAGAGCAACTATCAAACGACCATCGAAAATCGACCGCGTCGCGAAAGCGGCGGCGACGAACACCTGCGCCCGAAAACGGGGCAGGGACCCATCACCGGCATCAACCATTCAGGGAGCATGACATGCCCAATCGTCTCAAAGGAAAAGTCGCAATCGTCACCGGCGCCGCCAGCGGCATCGGCCAGGGAACCGCGCTGCTGTTTGCCCGGGAGGGCGCGACCGTCATCGGCGTCGATGTCAACCAGGAGGCGCTGGCCGGCACCGTGGCCACCGCAAAGGCCGACGGTTTCGAGATCGACCCCGTCTCCTATGACCTGACCAGCGAAGCGGGTGCTGCCGCCCTCATGGACTATGTCGCGCAAAAATACGGCGGCATCGACACGCTGGTGACGGCGGCGGGCTTCGTCGAGTTCGCGGCCGTGCCCGACATGACGCTGGCGCAGTGGCACAAGACGCTGAAGGGCGAACTCGACATCGTCTTCCTGCCGGTGCGCGCCGCCTGGCCGCATATGATCAAGCGCGGCGGCGGCAGTATCGTCAACTTCGCCTCGATCTCCGCCTGGGGCGCCACCCGCAACATGGGCGCGATCGCCCATTCCACCGGCAAGGGCGGCGTGCTCTCGATGACCCGCCAGATGGCCTATGAGGGCGCGCGCCACGGCATCCGCGCCAACACGGTCTCGCCCGGCATCATCCACACCCCGGCCGCCCAGTTTGCCTTCGACAACCTACCGGGCTTCGAAGACTCCATGAAGACCAACACGATGATCGGCCGCCACGGCAAGCCCGATGATGTCGCCTGGGCCATCGTCTACCTCGTCTCGGACGAGGCGAGCTGGGTGACCGGAACGGACATCAAGGTGGATGGCGGCCTCACGGCCTGGTGAGGCCCCAATCCCGGGATCGACGGAGAGTGTCATGACGAGCAGTTACGTATTCCAACCCCCTTTCGTCGCGATCGTTCCGGTTGTCGGCGGGGGCGACTTTCCGGTCCGGCGCATCTACTGCGTCGGCCGGAACTATGAGGCCCATGCGCGGGAAATGGGTTTTGAGGTCGACCGGGAGGAGCCGTTCTTCTTCCTGAAACCCGGCGATACGGTGGAGCTGGACGGCGCGCGTATTCCCTATCCCCGGATGACCGGCAACTACCACTACGAGGTCGAGCTGGTCGTCGCCATCGGCAAGGCCGGCGCTGACATTCCGGTCGCGGGCGCCGCGTCCCATATCTTCGGCTACGCCGTCGGCCTCGATATGACGCGCCGCGACGTGCAGATCGCCGCCCGTGAAAAAGGCCGCCCGTGGGACATGGGCAAGGCGTTCGATCGCTCCGCCCCGATCGGCGAGATCGTTCCCGTCGCACGGTGGAATGCGGTTGCGGATGCGACTATGACGCTCGACGTCAACGGCGAGCGTCGGCAGGAAAGCAGGCTCGCCAAGCTGATCTGGTCGGTCGACGAGATCATCCACTGGCTGTCGCGCTACATGGACCTC
This sequence comes from Shinella sp., assembly GCF_052438155.1. Taxonomy (NCBI): domain Bacteria; kingdom Pseudomonadati; phylum Pseudomonadota; class Alphaproteobacteria; order Hyphomicrobiales; family Rhizobiaceae; genus Shinella; species Shinella sp. The sequence goes on from NZ_JBQVPI010000035.1 coordinate 14,853, forward strand.
GCCCCGGGCGACCTCATCTATACCGGCACGCCCGAGGGTGTCGGTGCCGTAGTGCGCGGTGACGCGCTCGAAGCCCGCATCGATGGCCTTCCGCCGCTTCGGGTGTCGGTCACATGAGCGAACCCGTCACTCTCCACGGCTACTACCGCTCGTCGGCTTCGTTCCGGGTCCGCATCGCGCTCAACCTCAAGGGCGCGGCGTACACAACTATTCCGCATCACTTGCGGCGCGGCGAACAGAACCAGCCGGACTATCGCCGGATCAATCCGCAGGGTCTGGTCCCGGCGCTGGAGATCGACGGAAAGACGTTCACGCAGTCGCTCGCCATCATCGAATACCTGGACGAGACGCGGCCCGAGCCGCCGTTGCTGCCCGGTGATGCCGCAGGCAGGGCCCGGGTCCGCGCGCTTGCGCAGATCATCGCCTGCGATGTGCATCCGATCGACAATCTGCGGGTGCTTAATTACCTGCGCGGGCCGCTCGGCCTGCCGGATGAGGCGGTCGCCCGCTGGTACAACCACTGGATCGCCGAAGGATTTTACGCGCTGGAGACCGCGCTTTCGACAAGTGCCGAGACCGGCCGGTTCTGCCATGGCGATACGGTGTCGCTCGCCGATATCTGCCTCGTGCCGCAGGTCATCAACGCAAAAACCTACGCCTTGGACCTCTCTCCCTTTCCGACATTGAAACGTATCGCGGATGCAGCACTGGCGCTCACCGCTTTCGAACAGGCTTTGCCAGCCAACCAGGAGGATGCAGAATGATACCCGTCGTGACCAATGCAAACGATACGGTCGACCGATCCGGCCGGCCGAAGGGCTATGAGTGGAAGGCGGTGACGCTGCTGTCGCTCGGCCTTGGCCTCGTCGGCGTCGACCGGTTCATCATCGTGCCGATGATGCCGGTTCTCGCCAGCGATCTCGGCCTCGACTACCAGGATCTCGGCATCATCACCGGCGCGCTCGCGGTGGCCTGGGGCCTGTCCTCGCTGTTCACCGGCAACCTGTCCGACCGCTTCGGCTTCAAGAAAATCATCGTGCCGGCTTTGTTCATCTTCTCGCTGATCGCCGGTTTCAGCGGTCTTGCAACGGGCCTTGCCTCGCTTGTGCTGGCGCGTGTGTTGATGGGGCTGGCCGAAGGCGCCTTCACCCCCGCGAGCATCATCGCGACGATGGATGCTTCGCCGCCGAAAAGGCACGGGCTGAACGTCGGCATCCAGCAGACCATGCCGGCGCTGCTCGGCCTCGGCCTTGCGCCGCTCGCGGTGACGCAACTGCTCAAGGTCATCGACTGGCCCTGGATCTTCCTGATGGTCGCCATCCCCGGCGTGGTCATCGCCTACCTGTTGCACCGCGTCCTGCAGCAGTCTACCCCATCGGAAATCGCCACCCACAGCGCGACCCATGATGCCGGCACACACAGCTGGTACGAGGTCTTCACCTACCGCAACGTGCCGCTCGCCATTCTCTGCCAGTTGTTCTGGCTGACCTGCATCATCGTCGTGGCAGCACTGTTTCCGAGCTATCTGGTGGACTACCTGCACCTTAACATGGACCAGATGGGCCTCATCCTGTCCTCCATGGGTTTTGGCGGCGCGCTCGGCGCCCTGACGCTGCCCGCACTGTCCGACCGCATCGGCCGCAAACCCGTCATGCTGCTCTCCGCCGTGCTGGCCTTCGGCGCCTTCTGGATTTTCGGCGGTGCCGGCGCGAACGTCACCGTGCTCTTCCTCTGCATGATGGTCGCGATGGGCAGCCTTTATGCGCTTCTCACACTGACAGTCGGCCCGATCACCGCGGAATCCGTGCCCGCCCGCCTGATGGCGACAGGCTCCGGCATGGTCATCGGCATCGGCGAGATTTTCGGCGGCGGCTTTGCGCCCGCCATCGCCGGCACCATCGCAAAACACTACGGCATCGAGCACGCCGCCGCCGTCCCGCTCTATGCCCTCGGCCTCGGAATCGTCGTCATCCTGCTGCTCAAGGAAACTGCCCCCATCCGGCTTCGCGGCAAGACCGGCGCAGAACCGCTTGCAACAGGAGGCGCGCATGTCGGCTGATCATCTCACGGCCACCTCGACGGAGGTTGTGCGCCAGGACTTCTATGACCGGATCAGCCGGAGCAACATGACGCCGCTGTGGACGTCGCTCGCCGATCTCGTCACGCCGACCCCGCGCAGCCTTTGCCGCCCGGCGCATTGGGACTTTGCGACGATCCGCGAGGCGATCCTGGAGGCGGGCGGGCTGATCACGGCGAAGGAGGCGGAGCGGCGTGTCCTCGTGCTGGAAAATCCGGGCCTGCGCGGGCAATCCAAGATCACCACCGATCTCTATGCCGGGGTTCAGCTCGTGTTGCCCGGCGAGGTCGCCCCGGCGCACCGCCATACACAGAGCGCGCTGCGCTTTGTGCTGGAGGGCGGCGGCGCCCACACCACGGTCAACGGCGAAAAGACCATCATGCACGAGGGCGATTTCATTATCACCCCGCCGATGGCCTGGCACGATCACGGCAACCAGAGTTCGGACCCGATCTTCTGGCTGGACGGGCTCGATATTCCCATCGTTCAGTTCCTCGATGCCTCGTTTGCAGAACATCTCGACCGGGACGAGCAGCCGCTGGACCGCCCGATCGGCGACAGCGACGCCCGTTACGGCGCCAACCTTCTGCCCGTCGATCACGGCGCACGCGGCGGCACGTCCCCCGTCTTCAACTATCCCTTTGATCGAACCCGCGACGCGCTCGAACGCATGCGCCGCCACGACGCCTGGGACCCCTGCCACGGGCTTAAGATGCGCTACACCAATCCGATCACCGGCAACCACGCGATGGCGACCATCGGAACCTTCATACAGCTTCTGCCAAAAGGGTTTTCCACGTCTCCCTATCGCTCGACCGACGCCACCGTCTTCGTCCCGATCGAAGGACGCGGCCGGACGCATATCGGCGACACCGTCATCGAATGGGGCAAACGCGATATTTTCGTCGTGCCGTCATGGCATCACGAGCGGCACGAGAGCGACGAGGACAGTGTCCTCTTCTCCTTCTCGGACCGCCCCGTGCAGCAGGCGCTCTATCTGTTTCGGGAAGATCGCGGCAATGCTTGACGATGCGACCGGCATTGCCATGCACCATGTCGGGATCACGGTAACGTCTCTGGAAACGTCGCTGCGTTTCTGGATCGATATCCTCGGTTTCGAACTGGTCGGACGGGATGTGTTGCAGGACCGTGACTTCGTTCGCGACGTCACGGGCGTCCATGACGGGTCCATCGAACTTGCCATGCTGGCAAAGGGGCCGCACGTCGTCGAACTGCTGGAATACAAAACGGCCCTCGGACGCAAAGCGCTTGCCTTTCAGGCCTGCGACAGCGGCGCTTCACATCTCTGCCTGCTGGTGAAGGATGTCGATGCCTTGCTTTGCGTGGCGGCGACCCACGGCTGGGCCGCTTTCGGCATGCCGCAGGTTGTGGCGAAAGGCCCCTGGGCAGGCCGGCGCGTCGTCTATCTGAAGGGGCCGGACAACATGCTGATTGAACTCGTCGAACCAGGTCCGGGGGAGGACTGAGCGGGTGCCGGGGGCAATCCGCCCCCACACCCGCTCATGCTTCATCGAATGCTTGGAACGTTACGTTCGAGACTATCCATCTGGTTGGCGCACGCGTCGAGGCTAAGATCGGCGTCAGGCAAATCGAGGAGCATGATCATGATTGGAGAGACGCTGGTCGACCCGGAACTCCGCCCGTTCCTGCTTGGAGGGGCGGGTTTCGGCCTCAACGCCGGCAACCTTGCGGATGTGCGGGCGGCGGTGGAGCAGTCCTTCGGGCAGATGGGCATGATTGGCGAGGCGCCCCGCATTGTCGACGTCGCCGGCCCGGCAGGCGGGCCGCCGGTTCAGTTGCGGATCTACACCCCACCCGGGGCTGGTCCGAGGCCTGCGATCTACAATATCCACGGCGGCGGTTACGTTCTGGGCTCCGCAGCGTCGAACGATGGCCTGAACCGGCAATTGGCAACGGAAACCGCGAGCGTCGTCGTGTCCGTGGACTATAGGCTGGCGCCGGAGACGCCGTTTCCCGGCCCGGTCGAGGATTGTTATGCCGGCCTGCGCTGGCTGTTCAAAAATGCCGATATGCTCGGCGTCGACGAACGACGGATCACGATTATGGGTGACAGCGCCGGCGGTGGCCTCGCCGCCGCGACGACGCTTCTAGCGCGCGATCGGGGGGAGTTCCTGCCTTCAGGCGTCATGCTGATCTATCCGATGCTCGACCAGCGGACGGGCTCAGACCGGGATGTGCAGCCGAACCCCACGACAGGGGGATACATCTGGACCGCTGAGGACAACCGCTTCGGATGGTCCTCGATGAAAGGCAGCTATGCCATCGACGACGCGCGTGCCAGTTATTTTTCGCCAGGTCTTGCCGAACGTCTCGATGGCCTCCCACCTCTGTTCCTGGCGGTCGGTGCGCTGGATCTCTTCCTGGAGGAAGGCGTGAGTTTCGCACTTCGCGCTTCCCGGGCCGGCGTGCCCGTGGAGTGTCACGTCTATCCCGGCGCCGTGCACGGCTTCGACCTGATCGGCGAAACGTCACTCGGCCGCCAGTTCCGTTTCGATCGCGCTGCAGCATTGAGCCGATGGAACGCGCGTTTTGGGTGACGGTCTCCATACATCGGATGGACGTTTCTCTGCGATGGAATGGAAAATATGGTGGGATACCTTGGCTCAGGACTCATTAATCGAGCCAGTAGCAACATGTTGCTGCAATGAGGATTGTAGAGAGGAAGGTGTGTGCACATCGATCGTATCTGGTGGCGACGCGCATCCAGTCCTTGATCCTGCCGAGCATGTTCTCGATGCGGTATCGTTGTTTGGAGAGGGTTTTGTCGTAGTCAGTCGCTTTTTGCGTGGCGGGATGCAAGGGGAAATGCCTTTGTCGTTCAATGCGTTGCGGAATCAATCGGCGTCGTAGCCGCGATCTGCAAGCAACTCCCTGGCTTTGGCGAGCCGATCAAGCAGATGCTGGACACCCTTATAGTCGCTGACCTGGCCACCGGTCAGAAACAACAACACAGGTCGCCCCAATCCGTCGGTCACGGCATGCAGCTTGGAATTCAGCCCCCCCTTTCGTTCGTCCGATACAGCGGGGAAGAGCCCTTTTTAAGCAGACTGGCTGCCGTGCGATGGGCATTGAGATAAGTTGCATCGATCATCAGCCTGTCGGGCCGGCCAGCTTTGCCCGTAAGCGCCTCGAAAATCCGGTTGAAGACACCCAGTCGGCTCCAGCGGATAAATCGGTTATAGAGTGTCTTGAGCGGGCCATATTTCTTCGACGCGTCTTTCCATTGAAGCCCATGTTTTAACGCATAAATTATACCGCTCACGACCCTGGGATCATCGACGCGCTCGACCCCGTGGGCCAGCGGAAAATACGGCCTGATCCGGCCAGGCTGCGACGGCGTCAGAAAAAACAAATCACTCATGGCAGCACCTCCTGCCACGAGTGAATCAAAATCAGGCCAAGTTTGGGAGAGACTTAATTAATAGGGCCTGAGCCTAGCCTCTTTCGCCGCCGTACAGACCGTCCTGCCGACCGCCCGCCGCATTCTCATCAGCCTGATCTTCGTGCTTTCCGGTCTGAGCAAGCTTGCCGCTCTGGCCATGACAATCGGCTATATCGGATCCGTCGGCCTGCCCTTCCCGACGCTGGCCTACGGCACGGCGCTCATCGTCGAGATCATCGGCGGCCTCGCCCAGGCGGTGGGTTACCAGACACGCCTTGCCGCCGCCGCGCTTGCCGCGTTCTCGGTCGCGACCGCTCTCAGCTTCCACAACGATCTCGCAGACCTCATCAACTTCTTCAAGAACATCGCCATAACCGACGGGCTGCCGAATGTCATCGCGCTTGGTGGCGGTAAGCTCAGCATCGACTGCTGGCGCCGCTAGGCGACCGGATCACGCCGACCCCGGGCCGGCGCTTTCGCATCCCGTTGAACTCCTCCAAAGCAGCAATCGAACAGCAAAAACCCATGCGTATTCTCAAGATCCTCCCGCTGGTCGCCTCGCTCTTTGTTTCCCGATTCTGCGCAAAGGAGATACCCGCATCGTCGACGGTCACACCGACCGTAATCTCGGGATAGGACCGGCTGAAGGTGCCGAGCGTCGCGCTGATTTCATCCATCGCCGGGCGCAGGCTCAGCAAAAGGGCTTCGCCGGCCGGCGTGATGCCGAGCCGCTCCACCGTGCGGCTGAAGCTCAACAGCCCCGCGACGGTGACGAAGGTTTGCAATTGCGCGAATTCGCTGCCTTGGGCGGTTGGCGTCATCGTTTCCTCGCAGGAAACGAACGGCGAGATTGTTTATCGATATCAAACAATCTCGCCGCTCTCACGTCGATTTTCAACCCCACGCGACATTTTCACCGCCGACCTAACGTGTTTTGCTATCAGGCGGGCTCGAAACCGCGTAACGCAACGATCTGCGATCCGGCCGCGGATTGCCTCTGCCTGGCAAGGGGTGCGCAATCCGGCGAGGCGAACAGGTCCTGGATCGCCTGCATGGTCGGGAACTGGATGATCAGCATGTTGCCTGCCGCCCAGCCTTCGAGTTGAAGGGGCGCGTCATCCAGGGCAACGAGCCGGCCGCCGGCTTCGGCGATGAGCGGCAGGGCCTTGGAACGGTAGCCCGTGATCGCATCATGATCGTGACTGTCGAGATCGACCACGAGATAGGCTGACATGGCTAGCTCCTGTTTTGGACACCTCACCCATGCGGATGGGCAGGCGGAAACCTGCGCCTCTCCTGCCGGCTTGCGGAAGCCTTCGGGATCTTGCGCGTTTCGGGATCGGCAGAGGGTGAACGGGCCGGGTTCAGCCAATCAATCGTACAGGCTCGTTTCGGACCGAAAGCGAAGGCTTCCCATGCAACGTTTTATCACCAGCCTAACTACGGTATAGATAAGTGCTTTCGTTTCGATCCTGCCCACTGCCGATATCTTGGAAGGACGACATGCAATTCGGGGTCAACACGGTCAAGATGTGGCGCTCCAGCGCCCTGGCCGACACGCTGTTTCTGTGGGCGAACTATCGCGACCATCGTTTCCAGCGGCATTTCCACGAAGAGTTCGCCATCGGAATTATCGAGGAAGGCTGCCAGGCGTTTTCCTACGACAGTCGCCATCGTGTCGACCTCCCGCGCGGAACGGTCTGCCTGATTTCTCCCGGCATGGTGCATGAGGGGTGGGTCGGTGCCGAAAATGGCTGGACCTACCGGATGTTCTATCCGTCCGCCTCCCTCGTCGGACAAGCCGCAGACGATATCTTCGGCACATCCGACGTCGCCTTCAAGTCCCCAGCCGTCGATGATCCCGAGCTTCATGCCTGCCTGCAACGGCTCCACCAGATGACGGCCTCGCCACATTTGCAACGCCTCGAATTCGAGACGCTCTATCTCGCCACCATCCGAATGGCGGTCGAGCGTCATGCCGGCCGGCGCCCCGAGGCGGATCCGGCACGCCATTGGGTGGCTCTCCGTCAGGTGCGCGACCTGCTTGAAGATCGCCACCCCGAGGCCATCGGCCTTTCCGAACTGAAGGACCTTGCCGGCATCAGCAAGTTCCATTTGCTGCGGCAGTTCAAAGCGACATACGGCCTGCCGCCGCACGCCTATCTGTCTCAGGTGCGCGTGCACCGGGCGTCAGCCCTGATCCGCGCCGGCAATGACCTCGCAGATACCGCGGCGACGGTCGGCTTCGTCGACCAGGCGCATATGACCCATATGTTCCGCCGGTCGCTTGGTTATACGCCCGGCATGCTCCAGGCCACCAAACGGGCGCGCTGAGCAATTTCTTACAAAACATCGCCAATACAGGCGTTTAAAACTGCCAAACGATCCGGCCATTTCTACGCGATGTTCACCGATTGCGCCGGCAGGGAGATCAGGATGAACCGACACAGCTTCTTGGATGACTACAGCGAAGGTGCCCACCCCGCCATTCTCAAAGCCTTGTCCGAAACCAACATGGTCCAGCAGACGGCCTATGCCGACGACGCGTATTCGCAGGAGGCCCGGTTCCTGATCCGTCAGCACATGGGCGACGTCGATCCGGGCGTGTGGTTCGTTGCAAGCGGCACGCTTGCCAACATCCTGACGATTTCCAGCGCGTTACGACCTCATGAAGCCGTGATCGCGCCTGCAAGCGGCCATATCGTCGTGCGTGAAACCGGCGCGATCGAGGCCACGGGCCACAAGATCATCACGGTTCCTCCGGTCGATGGAAAACTGACACCGGACAGCATTGCCGCTGCCTTGAAGGCGAATGCCCACTTTCCGCACATGGCGAAACCACGGCTGGTCTATCTTTCCAATGCGACCGAGGTGGGCACGCTCTATACGAAGAAAGAGCTTGAGGCGATTTCACGGCTCTGCAAGGAACACGGCCTTCTCCTCCTGCTGGATGGCGCGCGGCTAGGCGCGGCGCTCTCTGCGCAAAAGAATGACCTCACACTCAAGGATATCGCCGAGTTGACAGACATTTTCTGGATCGGTGGCACGAAGGTCGGCGCGCTTCTGGCAGAGGCCATCGTCATTCCCAATCCCCGGCTGCGCGAGGATTTTCAGTTCCAGATCAAACAACGCGGCGGTCTTCTTGCAAAGGGCCGTGTGTTGGGTCTGCAATTCAGGGAGCTGTTCCGGGACGGGCTGTACTTCGATCTCGCCCGGCATGCCAACGGCATGGCCCAGCGACTTTCATCGAAAATCGCACATGCAGGCCACCGCTTCGCTGCTGAAACCGAAACGAACCAGCTTTTCCCGATCCTGCCCAATGCCCTTATCGAGAAACTGAAGGAACACTTCGATTTCTACATCTGGGAGCCCCATGACGAATCCGCATCCGTCATTCGTCTGGTGACTTCATGGGCGACGCAGGACGTGCATATCGAGGCGTTTGCGGCAAGGGTGGAGGAATTCGCCACCTGACGTTCGTACCTGTTGACAATCGAAACGTATCCATTATTCTGGATATATGGAAAATAACACTGCGATAGCGGCGCTCAGCGCCTTGGCCCAGACCACGCGCCTCGAAACGTTCAGGCTCCTCGTTGGTCATGAGCCCGATGGCCTTCCGGCCGGCGAACTCGCCCGCCTCATCGACGTGCCCCAAAACACCATGTCGGCGCATCTCGCCACGCTGTCTCGGGCGGGCCTGGTCACGAGCGAGCGGCAGAGCCGGTCCATCATCTATCGGGCAGACCTCAATGGACTGCGCGAGCTGACCCTGTTCCTTCTGAAGGATTGCTGCGGCGGCTCGACCGAACTTTGTGCCCCGCTGATCGCCGAGCTCACACCCTGCTGCAGCCCGGAGGTGAGGCCGTCATGAAGCCAACCACGCAGCCGACCTAACCACGGACCAACACCATGACCAACAAGACCTATAACGTGCTCTTCCTGTGCACGGGCAATACCGCTCGCTCTATTCTCGCCGAGTCCATCCTCAACAAGGAGGGTGGCGGTCGGTTCAAGGCATACTCGGCCGGCAGCCAACCGAAAGGCGAAATCAATCCGCATGCGCTGAAAGAACTCGAAGCACTGGGCTATCCGGCGACGGGGTTCTCGTCGAAGAACTGGGATGTGTTTGCAAAGCCCGACGCCCCGCAGATGGATTTCATCTTCACCGTCTGCGACAGCGCCGCCGGCGAAGCCTGTCCGGTGTGGATCGGCCATCCGATGACGGCCCATTGGGGCGTCGAGGATCCGGCGGCCGCCGTCGGAACCGACGTCCAGATCCAGCGCGCCTTCGCGAGTGCCGCCCGCTTCCTCAAGAACCGCATCACCGCCTTTGTCAGCCTGCCGCTGGCCTCGATCGACCGAATGGCGCTCGAGACCAGGCTCCGGCAGATCGGCGCGATGAAAGGCTCGACGGCACCGGATGGAAAGCCGGCCTGATGTCCACGTTCGAACGCTACCTCACCCTCTGGGTCTTCCTCTGCATCATCGTCGGGGTGGCTCTCGGCCACCTGATGCCTGGGGTCTTCGAGATCGTCGGCGCGGCGGAGATCGCCAAGGTGAACATTCCCGTCGCGATCCTGATCTGGCTGATGATCATCCCGATGCTGCTGAAGATCGATTTCCGATCGCTAGCGCAGGTCGGCACATACTGGCGCGGCATTGGCGTGACCTTGTTCATCAACTGGGCCGTCAAGCCGTTCTCGATGGCGTTGCTGGGATGGCTCTTCGTCGGCTGGCTGTTCAGGCCATACCTCCCCGCCGACCAGATCGACTCCTACATCGCCGGACTGATCATTCTCGCGGCCGCCCCGTGCACGGCCATGGTGTTCGTCTGGAGCAACCTGACGCGCGGCGAGCCGCTGTTCACGCTGTCGCAGGTCGCGCTGAACGACGCGATCATGGTCGTGGCCTTCGCGCCGATCGTCGGCCTGCTGCTCGGTCTCTCCGCCATCACCGTACCCTGGGACACGCTTGTCCTCTCGGTTGCCCTCTATATCGTCGTGCCCGTCATTCTCGCGCAGATCGTCAGGCGCCTGCTCACTTCCGACGGAACCACACGGGCGCTGGACGGCATGCTCGCGACGTTGCAGCCGATTTCGCTGTTGGCGCTGCTCGCAACGCTGGTTCTGCTCTTCGCCTTCCAGGGCGAGCAGATCATCGCTCAGCCGGCGGTGATCGGCCTGCTGGCCGTCCCGATCCTGATCCAGGTCTACCTGAACTCGGGGCTTGCCTATCTCCTGAACCGCATGACCGGCGAACGGCATTGCGTCGCCGGCCCCTCGGCACTGATCGGCGCCAGCAATTTCTTTGAACTCGCCGTCGCGGCCGCCATCAGCCTGTTCGGTTTCCAATCCGGCGCAGCATTGGCGACCGTGGTGGGCGTGCTCATCGAGGTCCCGGTGATGCTCTCGGTCGTCTGGATCGTGAACCGCTCGAAGGACTGGTACGAGGCCGCACCTGCCGTTTCCCGAACCACCATCACCGAAAGGCAATGACCATGGACGCCACCATCTACCACAATCCATCCTGCGGGACGTCTCGCAACACGCTGGCGCTGATCCGTGCGGCCGGGATAGAACCGACGGTCATCGCGTATCTGCAGGCGCCGCCGACGCGCGAGCAGCTGGTAAAGATGATCGCGGACGCGGGACTGACGGTTCGCCAGGCAATTCGCGAGAAGGGTACGCCCTACGCCGAACTCGGCCTCGACAATCCTGACCTGACCGACGACCAGTTGCTCGACGCCATGATCGAGACCCCGATCCTCATCAATCGCCCCTTCGTCGTGACACCGCTCGGAACAAGGCTGGTCCGTCCTTCCGAGGCCGTCCTCGATATCCTGCCGGATAGTTTCAAGGGGCCGTTCTTCAAGGAAGATGGCGAGCAGGTTCTCGACCAGGAAGGAAAGCGTCTTGCCTGATACAGTCCCGGCATTGCACGAACAACATCTGCATTCGACCGACCTTGCGGCCTTGCGGCCGGCGTTCTCGACACACAAGCCGCGCATCCTGATCCTCTACGGCTCGCTCCGCGAGGTGTCGTACAGCCGCCTGCTGGCATTCGAGGCCAGGCGGCTTCTGGAGCGGCTCGGCTGCGAGGTGCGGATCTTCGACCCAAAGGGCCTTCCGCTGCCCGACGAAACGCCGGCCAGCCACCCGAAGGTGCAGGAATTGCGCGATCTCTCCCAATGGTCGGAAGGCCAGGTCTGGGTGAGTCCAGAACGTCACGGCGCAATGACCGGCATCATGAAGTCGCAGATTGACTGGATCCCTCTTTCGCTGGGATCGGTCCGCCCGACGCAGGGAAAGACGCTTGCGGTCATGGAGGTTTCCGGCGGCAGCCAGTCCTTCAACGCCATAAACCAGATGCGCATCCTCGGCCGCTGGATGCGGATGATCACCATTCCCAACCAGTCCTCCGTCGCCAAGGCATTCCAGGAGTTTGATGCCGACGGCCGGATGAAGCCGTCGTCCTATTATGACCGGGTGGTTGACGTCTGTGAGGAACTGGTGAAGTTCACCCTGCTGACACGCGATGCCTCCGCCTATCTGACCGACCGCTACAGCGAGCGCAAGGAACAGGCGGCAGACCTCGAGAAGCGCGTGTCGTTGCGGTCAATCTGACGTTTTGGGGGTGGCGACGAGGCTTCGCTTCGTCGCCATCGCGACGGCGATAAACGCTAGGATGCCGATCGCACCAAGGGCGGCGCTCAAGACCAGCGAAGCGCCTATCCCGAACTGCTCCATCGCCGCCGCAAAGGCAAAGGGAGCGGCAGCGCCAGTTACCAGCCTTGCCGCTGCCATCTTGCCGGTGAGAGCGCCGTACCCATCCGAGCCGAACAGATAGAGAGGCAGGCTGCCCTGGGCGATGCTGTTGATGCCTGATCCGAGACCGAGGCAAACGGAAAAGGCGACCGCACCCGCAAGCCAGTCGCCTGACAGCGCCAGGATGAGAACACTGACCACCATGAGGGCTGCGGATACGACGGCAAGGCCGGGTGGGGGCAGCCGCGTGCCGAAGATCATGTTGATCAGGCGGCTGAGGACCTGCGCCGGGCCGAACAGCGAACCGATGACGACGGCGGCGCTTCCAAGGCCGAGCGCGCCAAGCATCGGCACCATATGCGCGAGCATCGCCCCCAGGGTGAAGCTCACAAGCGCAAAGGCAGCGGACACGACAAGCACGGCAGCGCGGCGGCGTTCGCGCGGAATGGTTCCGATCACTGGCTCGCGCGCCGGCCTTGACCCGCTGGCCGTGGCAACCTTCCCCTTCCGCATGATCCAGAGGTGAAGCGGCATGCAGACGGCAAGGTTGAGACCGGCATAGACGAGATAGATCTCGCGCCAGGACAGATAGCCCATCAGCACCGTGGAGATCGGCCAGAAGATCGTGGAAGCGAAGCCGGCAATAAGCGTGAGATAGGTGATGCTTCGGGAGGCGGATCGGGGATCGGATTCCACCAGTGCCGCAAAAGCGGCCTGGTACTGGACCATTCCGGACGATATCTCCAGGAGGACGATTGCCAGCGCGAAGACGGCCACCGACGGCGACCACGCGCAGAGGATCAGGGTCAGCGCAGCCAGGGCCGAGCCGATCGCCATCACCATTGCGGCACCGATGCGATCCATCTGCCTGCCGATATAGGGCGCCGACAAACCGCCGACGAACAGCGACGCGGAGAAGACGGCGAAGACCTGCGCGACGGTGAGACCGAGATCCTTCGCCATTCCGGGCGCCAGGATGCTGAAGCTATAATAGAGGCTGCCATAACCGATGATCTGCGTCAGGCCGAGCGCGGAGACGATGCCGAGGGGTACCTTTGCTTCACGCAACGACGTCGTCCTCGCCCGGGGCAGGTTCGGTCGTACAGCAAGCATCGGAGCGCGCCACACCTTCGCGGATGATGGGATGTCCCGCGCAGCAGTCATCCATCAGGAATGTCACGAGACCGGCCAAGGTCCCGTAGCTGGCACTATAGACGATCGAGCGCGACTCCCGTCTCTGCGAGATCAGGCCCGACCGCTCCAGTTCCTTCAGATGGAACGAGACATTCGAAGGCGAGACCCCCATGCGGTCCGCGATCAGGCCGGCGGCAAGCCCTTCGGGACCGGCGACGACCAGGGTGCGGACGATGGCCAGGCGTGTCTCCTGGGAAAGTGCGGCAAAGGATGTGAGGGCTTGGCGCTCGTCCATGATTCAATAATCCTTGAATTATTGAATCGATGAGTAGTGCACATGAAGGTCATCGACAAGACAGTTTTTTCACACATAGGCTTGGTCGCCTTCTTAAGGCGCTTGCAGGCGACCGGAGGGAATCCGTCTCAGGGCACGGCAGCATTAACCGTTTCGGTAGGCCGCTCCCTTGGTTTGGCCTGCCGGAAGCCAGGATCCCCGATAGCGCCGCTGGCCGATCGGGCCGCGGGACCTTGAGGTGCCTCGATCTCGGGCAAGCCTTCTCCCTGATCGGAAAGATCATTGATGACCTCGGCGAGGATCGAGGTGGCGATGGCGTGCGGGGTCTTGCTGGCGAGCGGCAGGCCGACGGGCGCGCGGATCCGCCCGGTTTCCATGGTGTCAAAGCCGCGGTCGAGCAAGGCCCCGGCAAGGCGCTGCCAGCGGCTTCGGCTTCCCAGGAGGCCGATATGGCCGGCGTCCGTCGCAAGCGCCGCACTCAGAATGTCCAAGTCACGGTCCGAGTCATGGGTTGCCGCGATGATGCTCGTCCAGGGATCGGGCAGCAGATGGGCGATGGTCTCCGCCGAGCAGGAGCGCAGGTAGCGCAGCCCCTCGATCGGCGGCGCGGCTTCCGGCCCATTTGGGCGCAGGAGAACGGTTTCCAGGCCGAACAGCAGCGCCATCCGGCACAGGATCAGCATGCTCGGATCATGGCCACAGACGACCAGCCTTTGACGGGGAAGGTGCCGGCGCCAAATGAAGCGGGGGCTACCTATGGCGCCGGCGAGCGCGCGCGACCGGCCCTCGCCTTCGAAGCGATGGCACGAGCGGCGGTGCCCGTCCGACATCCAGACGACATGCCTGCGGTCGCGTCTTGCTTCGAGCAGGACGCGAAGCGCCGGGTCGCCCGGCGGCACCGTTTCGATCAGCACTTCGATGGTTTTGCCGCAGGGCAACGGAAGGTCCATCGGCCCGCCTTCCCCATAGGTCAGCCAGTGCGGCATACCAGTTTCCAGCGCCTCCAGGCCCCTGTGGACCAGATCGGCATCGATGCAGCCGCCGGCGAGCGATCCGGCAACGTCCCATTCGGTGAGGGCCATCTGGGCGCCGATGCCGCGCATGGCGGAACCGGATGTCGAGTAGACGGTCGCAAGCGCGACATGCCTTCGTTCTTCCACCGCCCTGGTGAGAAAATCGCGAACGTCGTCTTCCAGACCATGGACGGGCCATTCCGCCTTTGCGATCTCGTGTGCAGACATTGCCAACTCCTCTCTTATGATGGGAGGAGCCTACGCCGGTGCTGTCGCGCAGCTTTGCCAGATCGGGAGGATTTTGTATTCCTTTGTCGCAGGCGGGGTTCAGGCGGCGACGTCATCGCGATTTTCGCGCGGCAGGATCAGCACCGCCCTCAGGCCCGGGTTGCGGTTGGACAGGTGGATGTCGCCGCCATGCTGGTGGGCGATCGCTCGGGCGATGGAAAGGCCGAGGCCGACGCCGCCGGTCTGGCGATTGCGCGAGTCTTCGAGGCGCAGAAAGGGTGAAAATACCGCTTCGAGTTGGTTTTCCGGAATGCCCGGACCGTCATCCTCGATGGAAATCCTTACCTCGCTGTCGGAGGCAGCAACACTGACGCGCGCCACACCGCCATAACGCACAGCATTTTCGATGAGGTTGCGCAGGGCGCGACGCAGATTTTCCGGTCGGCAGCCGAAGGCGAGCCGCTCGCCTTCGGCAAAGGCGATATCCGGGTAGACCGCCGCCATGTCCTCGCAGAGGCTTTCCACCAGCGCGTTCAGATCGATCGTCCGGGTCCCGCCGGCCGTCGCCTCGCCCTTGGCAAAGGCGAGCGTTGCATCCACCATGGACTGCATCTCGTCGACCGTGGCGATGATCCGCTCCTGCAAAGCGGTGTCTTTGATATATTCCGCGCGCAATCGCAGCGTCGTCAGCGGGGTGCGCAGGTCATGGCCGATGGCGGCGAGCATCTGCGTCCGATCTGAAACAAAGCGATGTAGCCGGGCCTGCATGCGATTGAACGCGGCGGCTGTCTTGCGCAGGTCATCCGGGCCTGTTTCGGGCAGGGGGCGGCGCTGCTCACCGCGGCCGAGACGATCCGCGGCATCGCTGAGCGCCGTGAGCGGCCGAGCGATGCGCCGCGCGAAAACACCGCCGCCGACGGCGAGCACAAGCGCTGACAGGACAAAGCTGATGATGGACTGGCGCTGCAGCGAGCCGCTGCTGAACCGCTTGTAGTAGATACCGTTCAGCCAGCGTTCGCCGGAGGGGACGGCCAGGCCGAGCCCGTTGCCATCGATGTAGCTGCTCTCGGTGCAATCGGCCTGCGGCTTTTCCGGGAACGCCCCCGGCGGGTTGCTGCCGGCCGTGCCTGGCGGCACGCAGACAGCACCGGGTTGCGGCGCCGGCGCGTCGGCGATCCAGAAGCGCGTATAGGCCGTTCCACTTGCGGCCGTCACCCGTTTGGCGATCTCCGGCGTCGCCGAGGCGAGAGCATCCGCCAGCGCTTTGGCGGCCCGGCGGAACTCCGTCTCCTCCGATGCGCGCAGGTCGCGGATGCGGTCGCCGGAGGCAAGGATGTAGCCGATCGCCTGCGAGATGAAGAGGGCAACCAGCATCACGATGATAAACTGGCCGGCGAGGCTTCGTCTCCACAGTTTCAGCATTTTGCGACGGAGGGCGTGAAACTGTAGCCCCCTCCCCAATGCGTGCGGATGATTTCCGGGCTCTTCGGATCGGCCTCGATCTTCTTGCGCAGCCGGCTGACCTGGTTGTCGATCGCCCGGTCGAACGGGTCGGCGATACGGCCGGCCGTAAGGTCGAGAAGCTGGTCCCGGCTGAGCACAATGCCCGGATGGTCGATAAAGGCCTTCAGCAGGCGGAATTCCGCAGAGGAGAGCGGCACGCCGACATTGTCGGCATTCACGAGCTCGCGCCGGCCGGTATCGAGCCGCCAGGAGCCGAAGTGGACGAAGCTCGCCCGGATGACGTCGCGCTGCGGCGGCAGGGACTGAACCCGCCGCAGGATCGCCTTGATGCGGGCCAGCAGTTCGCGTGGATTGAAGGGTTTTGTGAGATAGTCGTCGGCCCCCAGCTCCAGGCCGACAATGCGGTCCATTTCGTCCGTCATCGCCGTCAGGAAGAGAACGGGAATTTCCGTATTGGCGCGCAGGTCGCGGCAGAGCGTAAAACCATCCTCCCCCGGCATCATGATGTCGAGGATGATCAGGTCCGGCGATGAGACTTGCAGGATTTGCCGGAGCGAGCCTCCGCCATCGGCCGTGTCGACGCGAAAGCCGCGCGCGCCGAGATAGTCGGCGAGGAGTTCGCGGATATCAGGATTGTCGTCGGTGACGACGATGTGGGGGAGCGGAGCCATGGCATTTTAATACAGGATCGAGGCGCCCTCGCGGCAGCGAAAAATTGTAAAAAATTGCATCAGGCGTCTGCGACAATCGGATACAATTCTTTGCCCTCGCGGGAAAGTTCTGCGACATGTCGCGCCTACCTTGCCATCCGCTCAATTGCTGGAGGCAAGAATGCCGGTTCTCACGATCAACGCAACGCAGCACGACATCGATCTACCGGAGGATACGCCGCTTCTCTGGGTGCTTCGCGACGAACTCGGACTGCTCGGCACGCGCTACGGCTGCGGTGCGGCGCTCTGCGGCTGTTGCACCGTACATGCGGATGGAAGGGCCATGCGCTCCTGCGTTGCGACGCTGGCGGATGTCGCAGACGCCGAGATCACCACCATCGAAGGGTTGGGAACCGCCGCCGTACCGCATCCTGTGCAGGCCGCCTGGCTCGAAATCGACGTCGCGCAATGCGGCTACTGTCAATCCGGGCAGATGATGCAGGCCGCCGCGCTGCTGCGGGAAATCCCGAGGCCAAGTGACGCGGATATCGATGCGGCGATGTCCGGAAACCTCTGCCGCTGCGGCACCTATAGCCGCGTGCGCGCCGCCATTCACCGCGCTGCGGAGATGATCTGATGAAGACGCCCGCGCTCAACCGACGACAGTTTCTCTTCGGTGTTTCGGCCGTCGCCGGCGGCATGCTGGTCGGTCTTCCGGAACTGCACGCCCACGCTTCCGCTGGCGAAGTCACCGCATGGGTGGTGATCGCGCCGGACGACACGGTGACGATCCGCGTCGCCCGCAGCGACATGGGCCAGGGCATTTTTACCGCCCTGCCGATGCTGGTCGCCGAGGAACTCGAATGCGACTGGGCGAAGGTGCGCGCGGAATATGCCGACACGAACGAGAACCTGTCGCGCGACAAGCCCTGGGGCGACATGGCGACGTCGACCTCGATTTCCGTTCGCGCCTCGCAGGAATATCTGCGCCAGGCCGGGGCGCAGGCACGCGAGATGCTGATCGCCGAGGCGGCGGCGCGCTGGGATGTGGCGCCGGATACCTGCAGCGCACGCGCCGGCATCGTCACGCACAGCGCTACCGGACGCACCTTCCGGTTTGGCGAACTTGCGGCTGCCGCCGCGCGACGGCCGGTTCCCGAGGCTGTCGCGTTGAAGCACCCGTCCGAATGGCGGTTGATCGGTACGTCCGCCGCCCGGCTCGAGGCCCGACCCAAGGTTTTCGGCGAGCCGATCTTCGCAACGGATGTCAACCTCCCCGGCATGCTGCATGCCGCCGTCAAGAACTGTCCGACGATCGGCGGCAGCGTGGTCTCGTTCGATCGCGCAGCCGTGGCCGGCCTGCCGGGTGTGCGGCACGTCGTTCAGGTCGGCAAGGACGCGGTCGCCGTCGCTGCCGATACCTGGCGGCAGGCGAATGCGGCGGTCGAGGCGCTTCCCGTCAGTTGGGATGAGAGCATCGGCGCCGGCGTCACGAACGAGACGCTGAGGGCGATGTTCCGCGCGGGCATCGCCGATCCCGCTGCGGCCATCGGTCACCGGATCGGCGACGTGGACGTGAGCCTTCGCGACGCGGCACAGGTCATCGACGTGGAATACGAGGCGCCTTTCCTCGCCCACGCCACCATGGAGCCGCAGGTCTGCGCGGCACAGGTCACCGCGGAGCGCATCGACCTCTGGGCGCCGACCCAGAACGGCGAAGGCACGACGAACACCATCGCCCGCGTCATGGAACGCGATGCCTCGCAGATTTTCGTGCACAAGCTGCAACTCGGCGGCGGCTTCGGACGGCGGGGGCTCGCGCAGGACTGGGCGCGCCAGGCCGTGCAGATCGCCGCGCAGGTGCCTGGCGTGCCGGTCCGCATGATGTGGTCCCGTACGGAGGATTTCACCCACGATTACTACCGGCCGATGGTTCTGGCGCGCCAGACGGCGGGTTTTGACGCCGACGGCAGGATGCTCGGCTGGAAGGTGCGGATTTCCGGCTCCTCGATCGCCGCCTCCCTTGCACCCTTCTGGCTGAGGGAGGGTGTCGACAACGCGCTGATGGACGGTTTCGTCGAAGAGGACATGCCCTATGCCGTCGCAAACTTCGAGGTGGGGGTTGCTCGCCGCGACAGCCATATCCAGGTCGGCTTCTGGCGCGGCGTCAATCTCTCCCAGAACGGCTGGTTCCGCGAAGCCTTCCTCGACGAGATCGCCGTGGCGCGAAGGATCGATCCCTACTTTCTCCGGCGGGAACTGCTGGCCGACAACCCGCGCGCGCTCGCCACGCTGGACGCTGCTGCAAAGCTCGCCGGATGGGGCAAGCCCCCGGAAGGACGCCACCAGGGCATCGCCATCGTCGAGGGTGACGATGCCTGGTGCGCGCAGATCGCCGAAATCTCGGTGACCGGCGGGCGCCTCAAGGTGCACCGGATCAGCTGTGCGGTCGATCCGAATTTCATCGTGCACCCCGACATCACGATGCAGCAGATCGAGGGCGGCATCGTGCAAGGTCTTGCGGCAGCGCTCTACGGCGCGGTGACGATCGAGGACGGCCGCGTTCAGCAGACCAATTTCCACGACTACCGCTACCTGCGTATGGAGGAGATGCCCGTCATCGATGTCGCGCTGGTGCCGAGCCTCGGCCGCTACGGAGAACGCTGGGGCGGGATCGGCGAAACCGGCCTGCCACCGCTCGCACCGGCACTGACCAACGCGATCCATGCTGCAACCGGCAAGCGCCTGCGCAGCCTGCCGATCAGCAACCATGATCTTGGGGCGTGACGACGATGCGCGCTACCTACCTCATTCTCGCTCCGGCGCTGATCGCCGCAACAAGCATTGCCGTAACGGCTCAGGAACAGGCCTCGCAGCAGGACAGGGCGGCCTCACTCGCCGCTTTCGACCGGCTGGTGACGGTGATCGAGCATCCCCGCTGCATGAACTGCCACACCAACACGGATTTCCCGCGCCAGGGCAATGCGCGCCTTCGCCACAATATGGGTGTGGCACGCGGGCCGGACAATCACGGCACGCCGGCCCTGCAATGCGCGACCTGCCACCAGGACAACAATTCGCCCTCCGGCGTGCCGGGCAATGCTAGCTGGCATCTCGCGCCGCTCTCGATGGCCTGGGAGGGCCTCGACAGGCGCGGCATCTGCCGCCAGCTCACCGATCCTGCGCGCAGCACGATGACGTCCGAACAGCTCGTAGAGCATATGGGACACGACCCGCTGGTGCTCTGGGCATGGAACCCCGGCAACGACCTCAACGGTCTGCCGCGGGAAAAGCCGCCCATTCCGGCAGGCGCGTTTGGCGAACTGGTGCAGGCCTGGGTCGAGAACGGTGCGCAATGCCCGGATTGACGGCCGGCCGCCCCAGGTCGCCGGCCCCATCCAAAACATCCCTGCCGGCCGTCGCCCACGGCCGCCCCTCGAAAGAAGGTGCCTCATGGTCAGCTTGAACATCAACGGCGAAAATCGCGATCTCGAAGCGGAACCGGGCACACCACTTCTGTGGGTGCTGCGCGAACAGGCGGGCCTGACCGGCACGAAATATGGCTGCGGAATCGCCCAATGCGGCGCCTGCACCGTGCATATCGACGGCTTTGCCGTGCGATCCTGTTCGATCCCGGTCGAGGCCGTCACGGTCGACCAGAAGATCGTCACCATCGAAGGCCTAGCGAAGGATGGGCTGCATCCCGTCCAGCAGGCATGGCTGGACCTCGACGTGCCGCAATGCGGCTATTGCCAATCCGGAATGATCATGGCCGCCGCTGCCCTCATCGCCGAGCAGATCACCAACATCTGTCGCTGCGGCACCTATGCCCGCGTCGCCGCCGCCATCGCGCAGGCGGCGGCAACACCCGCTGACAAGAACTGAGAGTGACGCTTCCATGACCGCGATCATGCCCATTTCCCGGCGTTTTTTCCTCAAGTCCTCGGCGACGGCCGTCGGTGCCTTCGTGCTCGGTTTCGCGCCGGATGTCGGGGCACAGGAAGCCAGTCCCGGCGAGATCAACCACTGGATCGTGATCCATCCGGACAATACGGTCGTGCTCCGGCTTTCCCGCTCGGAAATGGGCCAGGGCTCGCTGACGGGACTGGCGCAGCTTCTGGTGGAGGAGTTGGAATGCGACTGGCAGCATGTCCGCACCGAATATGTCTCGCCGCGGGAAAATCTCGCCCGCGGCGAGGTCTGGGGCGATTTCCAGACCGGCGGCAGCGGCTCGATCCGCGAATTGCACGAACCCCTGCGCCATGCGGGGGCGGCCGCCCGCATCATGCTGATCGCCGCCGCCGCGAAGCGCTGGAACGTGCCGTCGGACGAATGCCGGGTGGCCGCGGGCCTCATCCGCCATCCGCGCAGCCAGCGCCGCGTCACCTATGGCGAAGTCGCCGCACTTGCCGCCGGCATCGAACCCCCGCCAATCGTGCCGCTCAAGAACCCGGAAAGCTGGCGGGTCGCCGGCCAGCCGCTACGCCGGCTCGATACGCCCGACAAGCTGACCGGCAAGCAGGTCTATGCCATCGACGTCACCCTGCCTGGAATGCTGCATGCGGCGGTGCGGGCCTGCCCCGTCGCGGGCGGCAGCCTGCAAAGTTTCAATGCCGAGGCCGCCCTCGCCCTGCCCGGCGTGCGTCATGTCCTGAAGGTCGACGATACCACCGTCGCCGTCGTGGCGGATCGCTGGTGGCAGGCCAGCAGCGCCCTCGATGCGCTGGCGATCGCGTGGAATCCCGGCCCGCACGAAAAACTCACGGACGCGGCCGTCACCGAGCAGTTGACGAAGGGGCTTGCGGCGCCGGACGGTTTTGCCGGCGCGGAATCGGGCGACGCACGGACTGCCATCGGTGGCGGTGGACGGGTCGTCGTGGCGGACTACAGCTATCCCTACCAGGCGCATGCAGCGATGGAGCCAATCAACGCGACCGCCCTTTATACCGAGGGTCGCTGCGAGATCTGGGCTCCGACCCAGCATGCCGGCGCCTGTCTCGAAACCATTGCCGAGGCGAGCGGCGTGCCGATCGAAAACTGCGAGGTTCATCGGCTGCATCTCGGTGGCGGTTTCGGCCGGCGCCTCTATCACGACTACGCTCGCATGGCCGTGCTGATCGCCAAACAGGTGCCGGATACGCCGGTCAAGATGATCTGGTCGCGCGAGGAGGACATGACGCATGACTACTACCATCCCGTCACCCGCTGCCGGATGACCGGCGCCCTTGATGCGGACGGAAACATCGCCGGCCTGCACATGCGCATTTGCGGCCAGTCCATCCAGGGATCGCTGAGGCCGGAGAGCCTTCAAGGCGGTGGTGATGCCCGCGCCTTCCATGGGCTGAACCAATCGGCTGGCAACGGCATTCTGGGCTACGACATCGAAAACCTCCTGATCGACCATGTCATGGTCAATCCACCGATCCGGCCGGGTTCCTGGCGCGGCGTTAATCTCAATCAGAACCTCTTCTATCTCGAGAGCTTCATCGACGAGTTGGCCAATGCCGCTGGGAAGGACCCGCTGGTATTCCGCCGCGCCATGATGGGAAGCCACCCGAAACACCTGGCCGTGCTGAATGCGGCTGCCGAGCGCGCGCGCTGGGACGAACGGCCGCCGGAGGGCGTTTTCCGCGGCCTTGCCGTCGCCAACGGCTATGGCAGCTATGTGGCGGCGGTGGCGGAAGTCTCGCTGAACGGCGATTTCATCCGGATCGACAGGCTCGTCGTGGCGACGGATGTCGGCAATGCCGCCAATCCCGAACTGATCGCCCGGCAAGCGGAAGGCGCCTGTGTGTTCGGCCTGTCGGCGGCGCTCTATGGCGAATGTACCATGGAGGGCGGCGCCATACAGCAGAGCAATTTCGACACCTACCGGGTCATCCGGCTGGCTGACATGCCGAAGATCGAAACGGTCGTGCTTCAATCCCGGGATTTCTGGGGCGGCGGCGGAGAGCCGCCGATCGCCGTGGCCACGCCCGCGGTCATGAACGCCGTCTTCGCCGCCACCGGTCGGCGCATTCGCCATTTGCCGCTCACAAAGAGCGGTCTCGTTCCTGCCTAGGGGAGCAAAGCATGACGAAGGAAAGGCCTGCCGTTGCTCGCCGACGGTACGCGCCCGAACGCTGCAAATTGGGGCTCGCTCTCATGACGGTCCTCCTCCCCGCCGCACCGGCTTTTGCCGACGGGGATCCGTTACGCGGAAAAACCGTCTTCAACCGATGTGGCACCTGCCATTCGACGACCGGTCAGAACAGGATGGGACCGTCTCTCGACGGCGTCGTCGGCCGGCTTGCGGGCGCAAGCACCGGCGCGCGATATTCCAGTGCCTTGAAAGGTTCGGGGGTCGTCTGGAACGACGAGACCCTCGATCGGTTCCTCCAGGCGCCGCGGACGCTCGTTCCCGGAACGACAATGATGATAGGCCTCGCCCAGGCCCAGGATCGCGCCGACATCATCGCCTATCTGAAGACGCTCGCCGCGGCCGGAGCGGACAGCCCGCAGCCGTAGGGATTTCGCTATCGCCCGGCAGCCTTGGTATCGAAAAGCCTCGGACGAGGCAGGCGACAGCGGTTTCTCCCGCACTGCGCGCGAAGCAAAAAAAATGGGCCAACGGAAAACCGCGGCCCATGAAGTGTGGAGATATTTAAACCTCCAGAGGTGAACAGCGGATGCAACGGACATGGGAGGAGACCGCCATGTGCATCAAATGGCGGCATCTATGCCCTTTTTTACCGTTTGGGAAACATTCATTGGCAATTTAGCCCTGCAAAAGTTGCACCGCATGTAAAACCGCCTGCCCGCAGGTCCGCTTCCTGCATGGAGACCATCAACGCTTTCCTTCCGCAGTCTCCCCGTAAGAAGACATCGATCGGGCCCGGTTGAGACATCGACACCGTACGACCAGGCGCGAGGCCCCATGAGAAAATGCCCCTGCCCATCAACTCCCGCAGCTTGAGTTCCTCCACGATCCGCAGCACCGCCCTGCTGTCACGCCGAACACCTTGGCGGCCAGCTCCGTCGACACGAGGGGACTGGAGAGCACTAAGACGAATCGACATTCATCGCAGCCAGATCATTGCGGCGACGAGATAGACGAAGCCTTCGAAGTGAATGGTTCTTCGGTCGTATCGCGTGGCGAAACGGCGGAAGTGCTTCATTCGGTTGAAGCAGCGTTCAATACGGTTGCGATGTTTGTAGATGCGTTCATTCTGGGGGATGATGATCTTGCGCGAGCAGTTTGACGGGATCACCGCCTCGGCGCCCATGTCGGCAATGGTTTACCGCAAGGCGTTGCTGTCATAGGCCTCGTTAGCCAGAACGGCATCGCCATTCTGGCCCTGCAGAAGAGCCGGCGCTTGCGTGATGTCGCCGAACTGACCGGCGGTCACGATGAAACGCAATGGTCGGCCCAGTGCATCGGCCAGCATGTGGATCGTGGTGGTCAGTCCGCCTCGGGAACGCCCCAACGCCTGATCCTTGCCCCCTTTTCCGCAGGCCGCCTGCTGATGGGCACGAACGATCGTGCTGTCGATCATCAGATACTGGTTGTCGCTGTCGGCCATCAGCCTTTCAAGCACCCGTTCCCAGACCCCGGCATGGCACTAGCGGCTGAAGCGCTTATGCACGGTCTTCCACTTGCCATACCGTTCCGGCAGGCGCACCAATGCGATCCTGAGCGCAGGATCCATAGGCAGCCATTGAGAAACAACCGATTATTCAGGCCTGTCCGGCCTGGATCGCCAACCTTGCCCGGTAGCAACGCCGCAATCTTCACCCACTGAACATCGCTTAATTCATATCGCTTGGCTGCCATCCAGAGACCTCCGTGCTTCAACACGCTGTCCTATGAATCAGCGATCAGGTGATTTGGGAATCCTGAATGTCGATCCCGCCTAAGGGTAACGTTAAGCTAGGCAACCCAAAAACCTCTGCAAATTGATGCGGTTTTCCTATGGCAAGAGCAATGGATCGCCGGGCCAGGTTCTCCCTTGGCCTGGCACGGGCGCAAGGGCCGGCGTAATTCAAGGACTGCCATCGAGAAAGGGACGCAATGCACAGCCGCAGGATTCTGCGCTAGTTCCTTCGGGGCATTAGGCGATATGATTTGAGGCCTGTGCAGTGCACGCGTTCTGAGTTTTTATTTATTGGAGCAGCCATGTCTGATTTGATCGCGATCGTTTACCCGACCGAAACGAAAGCTGAGGAAGTGCGCCAGCGCTTGTTCGGGCTGCAAAAAGAGTACCTGATCCAACTCGGCGACGCCGTCATAGCAGTCAAAACCGACAATGGAAAAGTAAAATTGAATCAAATGGTTAACACCACAGCTGCCGGCGCGACGTCGGGTAGCTTCTGGGGGTTGCTCATTGGCGTACTGTTCCTCAACCCGCTCGTGGGTGTGGCCGTTGGCGCTGCGTCTGGTGCTATCGGCGGTGCGCTGACAGATGTCGGCATCAACGACACCTTCATGAAGGATCTAGCCAGCAACCTTCAGCCGGGCAACGCAGCGTTGTTCGTTCTGATCCGGGAGATGACTGCCGACAAGGTCCTCAAGGAAATAGCGGGCTATGGCGGTGTAGTCCTCAAGACGTCGCTCGACGAAACAAAGGAACAGGTTCTGCGCGACGCATTGCAAAAGACCGCGTCAGCCGAATAAATCCTTGCACTCAATACCGTTATCCCGCCGAAGCCAGCGTTTGACCAGGGGCGCTCCGCCTAACCAGTTGCAGGAGGGTACGGAAGCACTCCCCAAATGCCGTCGGGGTCATGCTCGCTGACCGTGGTGCCAGCACGCGCGATACAGCAAAACTCTGGCGTGCGACGTCGGGCACCTGATGGTGCGCACGCTCGCCAGAGCATTCACCGGTCTCGTCGTCTGGGGATTTGTGATCAACTGCATCCCGCTTCTCGGGTTGTTTGTCGCAACTGGATTCCCGCCCCTCTTTGCGGCCGCTCTGCAGTTCGCTTGCGTTGATGGCGCGCAAGGCGATTGGCTCCATAGCTTTCTGTACCAAAAAAACCAACTTTGCGATGGGATTACCGAGCATTAACCAGCCAGCCTTCTCTGACTTAGAATGTGCTTTTATAATGAAAAAAACACGTTATGGTTGGCAACTACGGTTCGGATGTATGGCTCCGCTTCGTAGCTCGCCGTCCCATTTGGAGTATTGTTCGCTGGGGGGAATGGAATGGCAGCGTATTGCTTTTCTGTTGGGACAATCGACTTAGCGGCAGGTTCGGCGCCTTCCTCCGTTCCGGCTAGTGACATTGCCTTAGAACCGCGCGACCTCTGCTGCCAGCGGAGTTCACCACTAGAAATGACCGCTGGCACTGTCGAATTCATAAATGTGCAACATGGTGCCACTTGTTTCGCCTGCTCCGTCTCCGCTCGTCCGCCGACGCGGGTTGCTGCTCCGCCCCGCGTGATTATGGCCGCGGACAAGAGCGGCAAACCACAACACGTACCCTTTTTGCGAGTTGCGGCCGATGGTTCTGTCCGTTTCGGCGGAGGTGTGTCGGTGCTTCCGAATGCGGCCAATGGTTTTTCGAAAACGCCTCCCGTCAGCGATTTGATCACGCCTGACGAAGTGGGTGCCGCATCAAGGGGGGATACGACCGCACTTCAATGAAAATTGGCACATTTGGTTTCAGGATTTCGGGGGAAATCGATGCGGACTGAAGAACAAAACGTGTCCGACATCAGCGCCCATGAGACAGAATTGGGTTAATTGAGAAGAGAGGATTTTCGGCTCATCGTAGCTCACCCA
>NZ_JBQVPI010000036.1:0-41267 GCF_052438155.1 Shinella sp.
GTCGGACAGCGTGCGCAGATAGGCGATCAGGTTGGCGCGCTCGTCGTTCTTCTTCAGGCCTGCGAAGCCCATGGCGGTGCCGGGAACGTGCTTCTTCGGTGCTTCGAGGAAGAAGTTCAGATGGTCATAATCCCAGACGACCTTGTGGCCTTCGGAGAAGGTGGTCATGCCGGCGGAATAGCTGAAGCCCTCATGCGAGGCGATCGGGCGGTTCACGATGTCCCAGAGACCGGGTCCGACCTTGTTCGGGCCACCCTTCTCTGGGGTGTGACAGCTCGCACATTTCTTGAAGACCGTTTCGCCGGCACCGGCATCGGCGGTGGCCAACAGGGTTGCGATCGGAACAGCTGCAGGAGCTTCGCCACCGGCTGCTTCGCCGCCAGTTTCCTCGGCAACGATCGCGAAACCTTCCTTCTCGGGCTCGCCCGAATGGAAAATGCCTTCAGAAGCGATCGACACGGACATCAGTACGAAGACGGTGCCCAATAGGGCACCTACGCCCATGTTCACATAAGAGTTCATCCAAACGCTCCCCTAGGGACCGGCGGACATACGCCGGCCAGTCTTGAAATCGCGCGGAACCTATGTCTTTTGCTGCTTCGTTGCAACAGTGATTGTAGCCCCCGCACTGAGACGTTTTGACACTTTTCCCGGGGGTTTTGAAGGGCCTGAGATGAATCCCGCCAATTTTGACAAGACCCTTGTGCTCATCCCAGCGCGCATGGCTTCGACCCGTCTTCCCGGCAAGCCGCTTGCCGATATTGCCGGCCTGCCGATGATCGTCCAGGTGGCACGGCGGGCTGCGGCTGCCGAGGTCGGGCGGATCGTCCTTGCCGTCGATCATAGGGATATTTTTGACGCGGTCGTGGCGGCCGGCTTTGAAGCCGTCATGACCCGCGTGGATCACCAATCCGGTTCCGACCGTATTCACGAGGCGCTGACGAAGAGCGACCCGGAGGGCCGCGCCGAGTTCATCATCAACGTGCAGGGCGACCTGCCGACCATCGATCCGGAGACGATCCGCGCCGCGCTTCGCCCGCTGGAGAATGCCGCGACCGACATCGCGACGCTGACGACCGAAATTCGCGACGAGGAAGAGAAGACCAATCCGAATGTCGTGAAGATCGTCGGTTCGCCGCTCAGCGAGAGCCGCCTGCGCGCGCTTTATTTTACGCGCGCGACGGCGCCCTACGGCAAAGGCCCGCTCTATCACCATATCGGCCTCTACGCGTATCGCCGCAAGGCGCTCGAGGCCTTCGTCGCGCTCAAACCCTCGACGCTGGAAAAGCGGGAATCGCTGGAACAGTTGCGGGCGCTCGAAGCCGGCATGCGCATCGATGCGGAGATCGTTGACACCGTTCCGCTCGGTGTCGATACTCCCGCCGACCTTGAAAAGGCCCGCGCGATGCTCGCGGCCCATCCCATCTGATACCGGACCCCAGCCCATGATCATGAAAACCAACAAGATCGCCTTCCAGGGCGAGTACGGCGCCAATTCCGACATGGCCTGCCGCGACATGTTCCCGACCATGGAGCCGCTGCCGTGCCAGACCTTCGAGGATGCCTTCCTCGCCGTCGAGAATGGTGATGCCGATCTCGGGATGATCCCGATCGAGAACACGATCGCCGGCCGCGTTGCCGACATCCATCATCTGCTGCCGGAGTCGCGCCTCCATATCGTCGGCGAATATTTCATGCCGATCCGCTTCCAGCTCATGGTGCTGCCGGGTGTCACGAAGGATGAGGTCCGCACCGTGCACAGCCATATTCATGCGCTCGGCCAGTGCCGCAAGATCGTCCGTCTCAACGGCTGGAAGCCGGTGATCGCCGGCGATACGGCAGGTGCGGCAAAACTCGTCTCGGAAACCGGCGACCGCTCCATGGCGGCTCTTGCCCCGCGGCTCGCGGCCGATCTCTACGGCCTGTCGATCATCGCCGAGAACGTCGAGGACACCGAAAGCAATGTCACGCGTTTCGTCGTGCTGTCGCGTGACGAGAAGCAGGCGGAGCAGGGTGGCGAGGACATCGTCGTCACCACCTTCGTCTTCAACGTGCGCAACATTCCGGCCGCGCTCTACAAGGCGCTCGGTGGTTTTGCGACCAATGGAATCAACATGACGAAGCTGGAAAGCTACCAGATCGACGGCAAGTTCACCGCGACGCAGTTCTACGCCGATATCGAAGGACATCCGGACGAGCCGCATGTCCGCCGAGCACTCGAAGAACTGCGCTTCTTCTCGGAGAAGGTCCGCATCCTCGGCACTTACCGTGCCCATCCGATGCGCAGCGCGTTTTAATCCTTCCAATCCAGCCAGTCGCGCATCAGCCGATGCGCGATGGCGCCCTTCGGCGGTGGCATCGTGGTGCCGGGTGCAGCACCCGACATGGCGCTGCGCTCGATCATCGCCGCCGTCTCCGCGCGGGTGAACCAGCGGCAATCTTCCAGCTCCTGGTCGTCCAGGCGGATATCGAAGGAGATCGCCTCGCCGTAACAGCCGATCATCAGCGAATGCGGCATCGGCCAGGGCTGCGAAGCGTGATAGCGCACGCGACCGACCTTGATGCCGGATTCTTCCAGGGTCTCGCGGCGCACCGTGTGCTCGATCGTCTCGCCCGGCTCCAGGAAGCCGGCGAGGCAGGAATACATGCCTTCCGGGAAATGCGGCGAGCGGCCGAGCAGGCAGAGATCGCGTTCGATATCGATGACCAGCATGATCGCGACCGGATCGGTGCGCGGGAAGATCGTGTGGCTGCACACCTCGCAGACGCGGCGATAGCCGCCGATCTCGGAGCGCGTCGGCGAGCCGCACTTGCCGCAGAAGCGGTTGTTGCCGTTCCAGGTCATCAGGCTGGAGGCCTGGGCGAACTGGCCGAGCAGGTCGTCGTCGAGCATCTGCTGGCGATAGAGCGTGCGCCCGTCGGTGGCCTTCAGCGGCTCCTGCAGCGTCTCGGGATCGGCGCGCACGGGAATGGCCAGCCGCGGCTCGCCGTTCTTCAGGTAGCCGAGCAGGATGGCCTCCTCGGGGATCGGATCGAGTCCCGCGAGTTCGTAAGGCGCAAACAGCGGATCGATGATCTTCTCGTCGTGTTTGACAACGAGCTTTCCGCCGGCGAGCGCGAAGGCGTGCACCGTCTCGGCCTTGAAGGCTTGTTCCAAGCAGTCCGGTGTGCGGTGCTCCGACTGGCGGTCGAGGCTGTTTTCCGCAAAGGCCACCATGGTGCTGGGTTCGGGATGCGGGCGATAGAGATCGAAAAGCGATGGCTTCATGGTGCGAGTGCGTCCAGCAGCTTGGCGGCAAAGGCCTTGGTTTCGTCTGCCGAGCGCGGCTCGGCGGTGCCGTAACCCCAGACGGGGCCTGGCCAGTTCGCGTCACCCTCGTTGCGGGCGATGATATGGACGTGAAGCTGGCGGACGATGTTGCCGAGCGCGCCGGTATTGATCTTCGTTGCCCCCGTCACCGTCTTCAGCGCCTCGGAGACCAGCACCGTCTCGAAGGTCAGCATGGCCTGGTCGAGCGGTGTCAGGTCGAAGACCTCGCTGACATCAGGGCGCTGCGGCACGAGCACCAGCCAGGGCCAGCGGCCATCTTTCATCAGGCGCAGCTCGCACAGGCCGATCTTCGTCAGGAGATCGCTGTCGCGCACAAGCCGTTCATCGGGTCGAAAATTGCTCACAGGGCCCTCCCGAAATGCTTGTTTCGAAGCAGTTCCAGCAAAACTGTGCCGTGATTTTGCGCCTGGAACTGCATAAGACAATAGGAGTCATGCCACGCACCCGATCCGGCTCCAACAGTTTTTTATAAGCTGCGCTTGCATTCGGATGGAATATTGCCGATATGGGGGACGGGAGGTTGGTGGTGGACGAGCCACTCGCCAACCGGGTCAGGTCCGGAAGGAAGCAGCCCCAACGAGCCCGGCACGGGTCATCGTGCCAGCCTCCCACCTTACCGTCCTGCTTCTGGCCGTCCTGTCGGGACAGACATTTGATTAACGGCAGGGTCTATGAGCGACGAAACCCCAAAACCGTCCAGCGAAAAACCCGCCGCCTACCGGGTGCTCGCGCGCAAATACCGTCCCAAGGATTTCTCCGACCTCATGGTCGGCCAGGAGCCGATGGTCCGCACGCTGACCAACGCGTTCGAGACCGGGCGTATCGCGCAGGCCTACATGCTGACCGGCGTGCGCGGTGTCGGCAAGACGACGACCGCCCGTATCCTCGCCCGCGCCCTCAACTACAAGACAGCCGAGATCGACAAGCCGACGATCGACTTGCGCATTCCCGGCGAACATTGCCAGGCCATCATGGAAGGCCGGCATGTCGACGTCATCGAGATGGACGCCGCCTCCCATACCGGCATCGACGATATCCGCGAGATCATCGAGCAGGTGCGCTACCGCCCGGTTTCGGCGCGCTATAAAGTTTACATCATCGACGAAGTGCACATGCTCTCGACGCAGGCCTTCAACGGCCTGTTGAAGACGCTCGAAGAGCCGCCGGAGCATGTGAAGTTCATCTTCGCGACGACGGAAATCCGCAAGGTTCCGATTACGGTCCTCTCGCGCTGCCAGCGCTTCGACCTACGCCGCATCGGCGCCTCCGATCTCGTCGGCCTGTTCACCACGATTCTCGGCAAGGAAGGCGTCGAGGCCGAGCCGGATGCGCTCGCCATGATCGCGCGCGCCGCCGAAGGCTCTGCCCGTGACGGCCTTTCGCTGCTCGACCAGGCGATCGCGCACGGCGCCGGCAGTGTCGAGGTGAACGCCGTGCGCTCGATGCTCGGCCTTGCCGACCGCGCCCGCATCGTCGATCTCTTCGAGCATATCGTGAAGGGTGATGCCGCGGCAGCGCTTGCCGAATTCGCCGCGCAGTACGAAGCCGGCGCCAGCCCGCCGGTCGTGCTGACGGACCTTGCCGATTTCACCCACCTCGTCACCCGCATGAAATATGTGCCCGATGCCACCGGCGACCAGTCGCTGAGCGAGATCGAGCGCGTGCGCGGCGTCGAATTCGCAAACTCTCTTGCGGTGACCGCGCTTTCGCGCATGTGGCAGATGTTGCTGAAGGGCATTCCGGAAACGGAAGCCTCCAGCCGTCCTGCCGGTGCCGCGGAAATGGTCATCATCCGCCTCGCGCACGCCGCAAACCTGCCGTCGCCGGAAGATGCAGCGCGCCGCCTTGCCGAGCTTTCGACGGGCGAGGGCGGTGGTAATGGTGGACGTGTTCCACAATCATCAGGCACGCTCGGCGGCAACAGCGGCGCGTCGGCTTCGGTCTCCGCTGTCTCCCGGCAGCCGGACGCCCCGGCGCAGCGCGCCCAGGCGGGTGGAGCGACCGTGACCATGCTGCGGCCCGTGCCGCAGGCAGACCCCGCGCCTGTCGGACGCATCGAGCCGGTAGAGGCTCCGCAGCCGGCGGTAACGCCCAAGGTGCCGGTCAATTCGCTTTCGGATCTCGCCGATCTCTGCACCAAGAACCGCGACATTCGCATTCGTGCGCTGCTCCGCGCTTTCGTGCGTCCCGTGAAGATCGAGCCCGGCCGGCTGGAAATCAGCCTGGTCGACGATGCGCCGAAGTCGCTTGTCTCCGAGCTCCAGAATCGGCTGCAGGAATGGACCGGCATACGCTGGTTGGTCATCCTGTCGCGCGAACCCGGTGGGCCGACTTTGTCGGAAGCCGAGACGCAGGCGCAGGAGGCGCGCGTCGCCGATGCGCGCCAGGATCCGGACGTCGCGGCCATCCTGCAACGCTTCCCGGGCGCCAAGATCACCGACGTGCGTATCAAGGCGCAGGAAACCGAAGACGAACCCGAGACCGTCGAGGCTGCGGCTGTCGCGGAATCCGCCGAGGGCGATATCCTCCCCGGCGACGATATCGAACACTAATAGCCAGATAAAAGAGGAGAGACCGATGCGTGACATCATGGGCATGATGGGCAAGGTCAAGGAAATGCAGGCCAAGATGGAGAAGATGCAGGAGGAGATCGCTGCGCTTGAGGTGAACGGCACCTCCGGCGGCGGTCTCGTCTCGGTCACGCTCGACGGCAAGGGCAGCCTCAAGGGCCTGAAGATTGATCCCTCGCTCTTCAAGGAAGACGACGTCGAAATCCTCGAGGACCTGATCGTCGCCGCCCACAAGGACGCGAAGGATAAGGCCGAGGCCGAGACGGCCGAACGGACCAAGGCGCTGACCGCCGGCCTGCCGATCCCCCCCGGCTTCAAACTGCCGTTCTGATTCTATAAGGTCAGGTTTCCTGAGGAGGATTCCTGATGAGCCTGATGACCCTGCTTGTCTTTGCCGGCGCGCTGATGATGGCGGCCGGTTCGCCCGGTCCGAGCATCGCGGCGCTGGTCGCCCGCGTGCTGTCGCGGGGAGCCAAGGACGTACTGCCCTTCCTCGCCGCCATGTGGATCGGCGAGGGCATCTGGCTCACCTGCGCCGTGCTCGGCCTTGCCGCGATTGCCGAAAGCTTCCACGCCGTCTTCGTCGCCATCAAATGGTTCGGCGTCGCCTATCTGCTCTATCTTGCCTGGAAGATGTGGTTCGCGCCGACTGATGCGGGCGACGCGGCGCTGCCGGAGGCGCGTTCCGGCCTGAAACTGTTCTTCGCCGGGCTGACGGTGACGCTCGGCAATCCGAAGATCATGATGTTCTATGTGGCACTCCTGCCGGCGATCATCGATCTCGGCGCGGTTACGCTCGTCGGATGGGCGGAACTGGTGGTCACCATGTTCGTGGTGCTGGTGGCGATCGATCTCGCCTGGGTCTTCCTCGCCTCGCGCGCCCGTCTCTTCCTGAAGAGCCCGCGCGCCGTGCGCATCGCCAACCGCGTCAGCGCAGGCACCATGGCCGGGGCTGCGGCGGCCATCGCCGCCCGCTGATCAGCCGGTCAGCGCGGCGCGCAGCTTGTCGTTGATGGGTGCTGCGAGATAGCGGATCCTGTCTTCTTCCGAAATGTTCTTGCCGTAGGTGCGCAGCAGTTCCGGCATGCTGACCGGCTCGCCGTCGAAGAGTGTGTAGGTCACCGCGTCACCCGCCTGGATCACACCGTCATGGAGGACACGGCAGTAGAAGCCTGGCCGGCCCGCCTGCATGAAGCGCCGGGCGAAGGCCGGATCGCCCATTCGGGCGGTCAGCGTGTTGCAGGGAATGCGCGTCGAGGTGACTTCGAGAAGCACGCTTTCGGTTTCGAAACGGTCGCCGACTGAGACCGCACGGCTGTCGATGCCCTCTATGACGAGGTTTTCGCCGAAGGTGCCGGGTTCGATCGTACGGCCGAGTTCCTTCGACCACCAGTCGAGGTCAATGGAGCCGAGGCCATAGACGGCCTGCTCCGCCCCGCCGTGATGTTTGCGGTTGCAGATTGCGTCGCCAAGCAGTCCC
This sequence comes from Shinella sp., assembly GCF_052438155.1. Taxonomy (NCBI): domain Bacteria; kingdom Pseudomonadati; phylum Pseudomonadota; class Alphaproteobacteria; order Hyphomicrobiales; family Rhizobiaceae; genus Shinella; species Shinella sp. Next base: position 7,382 of record NZ_JBQVPI010000036.1, read on the forward strand.
TCGCGATCGACGACGATCGCCGCATCGGTCGGCGTCTTGAAAATGCCGGTCTTGTAGCTTTTGCCTGGGACTGGACGGGCCACACCCGTGCACACGGCGAGGATTTTGATCAAGCGTTGGCCTCCCTGAGCATGTCGCGCGAAAAGTGCGGCACGCGGTTTTGCGGTAACGACATGCGATAAACCAAAGACCAGAGCGACAGAGCAGATCGGGAAGATCGCGATGCGCTTTGGATTCCGTTTCCCCTTGATATGGGCTAGATACCGGCAATGGCAAAACGAGTCACCGGCCCCGAAATCGAAAAACTCATCCAGCTTCTGGCAAAGGTGCCGGGGCTTGGTCCGCGCTCGGCGCGCCGTGCGGCACTCCATCTCGTCAAGAAGAAGGACCAGTTGTTGGGTCCGCTTGCCGAGGCGATGGGGGAAGCGTATCGCAAGGTGCGCATCTGCTCGTGCTGCGGCAATGTCGATACGAGCGATCCCTGCACGGTCTGCACCGACGTGCGCCGTGACCATACGATGATTATCGTGGTCGAGGATGTTTCGGATCTCTGGGCGCTGGAGCGTGCGGGCGCGATGAACGCCGCCTATCATGTGCTCGGCGGCACGCTTTCGCCGCTCGACGGGATCGGGCCGGACGACCTCAACATCCGCGGCCTCGTCGACCGCGTGGCGAAGGGCGGTGTGCGCGAGCTCATTATCGCCGTCAACGCCACGGTCGAGGGCCAGACGACGGCGCATTACATCACCGACCAGCTCTCCGGCCTCGACGTGAAGATCACACGGTTGGCCCATGGCGTGCCGGTCGGCGGCGAGCTCGATTATCTCGACGAAGGAACATTGACGGCCGCCTTGCGCGCCCGCACGGTAATCTGAGGGAGACGCATGTTGATCATCCGCAATGCCATCAAGGGTGCGCTCGGTGCCGCGCTGATCTCGCTTGGTCTCTTCGTGCCGGCCGAGGCCGCCTCCAAGGCTGAGGTCGAAAAGATGTTCCGGACGTGGATCGACAAGGATCTCTGGCCGGCAGCGCAAAAGACCGGCGTCGGCGAAAAGACCTTTCGCGCGGCGATGGAGGGCGTGACGCTCAACTGGGACTTGCCCGATCTCGTGCCGCCCGGCTCCAAGCCGACGAAGGACCAGGCGCAGAGCCAGGCGGAATTCTCCTCGCCGGGCGCCTACTTCTCCGAAAAGCGCCTGCAGGGGCTCGCCGGAAAGGGCAGCAGCCTCGCCAAGACCCATGCCGCGACGCTGCGCAAGATCGAGCAGCGTTTTGGCGTGCCGGGTGAGATTGTCGTCGCCGTGTGGGGCCGCGAATCGGGCTTCGGCAGTGCAAAAATCCCCTATTCGGCGGTGGAGGTACTTGCCACCAAGGCCTTCATGTCGACCCGCAAGGACATGTTCCGCAAGGAGCTGATCGCGGCCCTCCACATCGTTGATGGCGGTGACCGGACGGTCGAGCAGTTGAAGGGCTCCTGGGCCGGCGCGCTCGGCCAACCGCAGTTCATGCCCACCAGTTTTCTGCAATATGCCGTCGATTTCGATGGTGACGGCGTGCGCGACATCTGGGGCTCGGTGCCGGATAGTCTCGCCTCGATTGCCAACTATCTCGCCAAGAAGGGCTGGCAGGCCGGCCGTGGCTGGGGTTACGAAGTGACGATCCCGGCGGGTGTCTCCTGTGCGCAGGAAGGGCCGGACCTCGAAAAACCGATCTCCGCCTGGGCATCAACGGGTATCACGCGCATTTCCGGCAAGGGGTTTCCATCCGGTGAGGCGAAAGCCTCAGGCATGATGCTGGTTCCTGCCGGCACACACGGGCCGGAATTCATCGTCACGCCGAATTTTTACGTGCTCAAGGAGTATAACAACTCCGACCTTTACGCCCTGTTCATCGGCAATCTCGCCGATCGCATCGCCTATGGCAGCGGCCCGTTCCGCGGCGAATGGGGTAACGTCGGCAAGATGCTGCGCTCGGACGTGCTCGCCATGCAGAAGGCGCTCGTCGCCAAGGGCTACGATGTCGGCAAGGTCGATGGGCTGCCCGGCTACAAGACGCGCCGCTCGCTCGGCGACTGGCAGGCGAAGGCCGGCCTCGCATCAACCTGCTATCCGGATGCATCGCTGAAATCCAAGCTGAAGTAGGGTTAGTGGATTTCCACCTGTTGCTTGAAGCGCTCGTATTCGTGCGGGATGATCGTCTGCCGCTCGATCATGCGGTGGACGCGCGGGTCCTCCGCGCCGCTGTGCAACTGGCGTAGTTTCTCGCCGTTTGCGGCATCGGCATGGGTGCGGCGCTGGTTGTGGCGCACATATTCCACCCATGTCGGCACATGGTAGGTTTCGGTCCAGACCGTCGGATTTTCCAGGTCGCGCATCAGCGCCCATTGACCCGCACCGTCACGGATGCGGATGCGCCGCCGCTCGGTCATGGCCTCCAGGAATTCCGGAATGTCGCCTTCCGCAATCTCGTAGTCGATCAGGACGACGATCGGACCGCTGCGCGGTTTCAGGTCGAGCGGCAGGTCCGGTTCGCTGAAGCGGTTGAGCGGATCGACATTGAGGCTCTGCAATTCCGGCAGGCCGAAGCGCAGGCCGAGTGCAGCCCCCGCAATCATCACCACGGCGGAGGCGAGAAGGGCGGTCTGCGCGCCATGCGTATCGGCCGTGGTGCCCCAGATCCAGCTTCCTGCCGCGATGCCGCCGAAGGTGGTCGTCTGGTAGAGCGAGAGCGCGCGTGCCACTACCCAGCGCGGTGTCGAAAGCTGTACGGTCGTGTTGAACAGCGACAGTGCCATCACCCATGAGGCGCCTGCAATCGAGAGGACGGCGCCGGTTAGAAGGGCCGTCGTGCTGAGCGCCGAGACAGTCGCGCTGATGGCGAAGCCGGCGAAGGCGAGACGGGCGATGGTCTCGCTGGTAAAGCGCTCGCGCAGCCACGCATTCATCAGTGCGCCGCCGATGGCGCCGAGCCCGAAACAGCCGAGCAGGATGCCGTAGGTCAGCGGCCCGCCGGCAACGAGGTCGCGGGCAATCAGTGGCAGCAGTGCAAGGGTGGAGCTTGTCGCCAGGCCGAAGGCGAAGCCGCGCAAAAGCACCTTGCCGATGTTCGGCGACATCGAGACATAGCGCAGGCCCGCCGAGACGGCGCGGCCAAAGTCTTCGCGCGGCAGGGTGCGCGGCGAAACGGTGGGTTTCCAGCGAAACAGCACGAAGAGCAGGGCGAAATAGCTGAGCACGTTCGTCGCAAAGGCTGCTGCCGCACCGGCCGCAGCGACGATGGCGCCGCCGATGGCCGGGCCTACGCTGCGCGTCAGGTTGAAACCCATGCTGTTGAGCGAGACGGCGGCTGGCAGGTCTTCGCGCGGCACCATGTCGCCGACCGAGGCCTGCCAGGCGGGATTGTTGAGCGCCGTGCCGCAGCCAAGCAGGAAGGTGAAGGTCAAAAGCAGCCAGGGCGTGATGACGCCGTACCACGTACAGAGTGTCAGCGCGATCGCGACCGTCAGCATGAAACACTGGGCCGTCAACATCAGCTTGCGCCGGTCGAAATTGTCGGCGAGCGCGCCGGCGGCGACGGAAAACAACATGATGGGCAGCGAGATCGAGGCCTGCACCAGCGCCACCATGTTGGCCGAAGGCGAGATGGAGGCCATCATCCAGGCCGCGCCCACCGCCTGGATGAGCCCGCCGAAATTCGACACCAGGCTCGCTGCCCAGATCACCCGAAAGGTTTCGTTTCGGAAGGGGGCGAGGGGGGATTTCCGGTCAGGCACGGCAGGGACTCGCATTCTCGACAGGGCAATGTCAGCAATCTAGTCGATAGGACAAAAGGGGCAAGGCGGTGGCGGCGAAAGTGGCCGTAAAACATCGCCCACAGGCAGACGTGGCGGCTGACCTTGCAATTCCGGCGGAGTGCGTCTATATCAACCTCAAATTCTTGATCGTCAGATGAAGAGTGGGCCCGCGAGGACCCGCTCTTTTTTATTGCCCCGATCAAGCGCATGATAACGACCATCCCGGGAGGGCATTCCATGTCCGACACGACCCAGACAGAAAATACCGCCGTCGAGCCTCGGCTGATCGTCGAGACCGGTCTCGACCGGCGCGTTGCCGACATAATCGAGCCGGCCATCGAGCAGATTGGCTACCAGCTGGTGCGCGTGCGCCTTTCGGCGCAGAACGGTGCGACGCTGCAGATCATGTGCGAGCGCCCGGACGGCACGATGACCGTCGAGGATTGCGAGAAGGTCTCGATGGCCGTCTCGCCGGTGCTCGACGTTGAGGATCCGATCGACAAGGCGTATCATCTCGAAGTCTCGTCGCCCGGCATCGACCGGCCGATGGTCCGCAAGTCGGACTTTTCACGCTGGATCGGCCATTTGCTGAAATGCGAGACGTCGATCCTCGTCGACAGCCGCAAGCGTTTCCGCGGCAAGATCGTCGCGGCAGATGAAAACGGCTTCACGCTGGAACGGGACCAGCCCGCAGCCGGCGAAGAGCCGACGGTCGTCATCCCCTTCACGGCGCTGGCCGAGGGCAGGCTGATCCTGACCGACGAGCTGATCCGCGACGCGCTGGCCGCCGACAAGAAGGCGAAGGCCGCGCAGGCCGCCAACCAGAACGACGAAGACGGCGACGAAGAAGAATAAGTTTGCGTGCGTTCCGTCCCGGGGGCGATTGCCCTGATCGCGGACGGAGCGGAGAGGACGGAACCGGAGCGAGCAATCCGCTCCCCAGCGCCGGCGGCAATTGCCCCGGCCAGACCATGGAGACCTGAGACAATGGCAGTCAGTGCGAACCGGCTTGAGCTTCTGCAGATCGCGGATGCCGTGGCCCGTGAAAAGGTCATCGACCGCGAGATCGTGCTTGCCGCGATGGCCGACGCCATCCAGAAGGCAGCCCGTTCGCGTTACGGCACGGAATCGAACATCCGCGCCGACATCAATTCCAAGACCGGCGAAATCCGCCTCCAGCGCCTGCTGGAAGTCGTCGAGCACGCCGAAGACTATTCCACCCAGATCCCGCTGGAGCTTGCCCGCGACCGCAACCCGGACGCCAAGCTCGGCGACTTCATCGCCGACCCGCTGCCGCCGATGGATTTCGGCCGCATCGCGGCTCAGTCCGCCAAGCAGGTCATCGTGCAGAAAGTGCGCGAAGCCGAGCGTGACCGCCAGTTCGACGAATACAAGGATCGTATCGGCGAAATCGTCAACGGCACGGTCAAGCGTGTTGAATACGGCAACGTCATTGTCGATCTCGGCCGTGGCGAAGGCATTATCCGCCGCGACGAGATGATCCCGCGCGAAAACATGCGCTACGGCGACCGTGTTCGCGCCTTCGTCTACGATGTGCGCCGCGAACAGCGCGGTCCGCAGATCTTCCTGTCGCGCACCCATCCGCAGTTCATGGTGAAGCTCTTCACCATGGAAGTGCCGGAAATCTACGACGGTGTCATCCAGATCAAGTCGGTTGCCCGTGACCCGGGTTCGCGCGCCAAGATCGCTGTCATCTCCAACGACTCGTCGATCGATCCGGTCGGCGCCTGCGTCGGTATGCGTGGTTCGCGCGTTCAGGCCGTCGTCGGCGAGTTGCAGGGCGAGAAGATCGACATCATTCCGTGGAGCCAAGATCCGGCATCGTTCATCGTCAACGCCCTTCAGCCGGCCGAAGTCTCCAAGGTCGTTCTGGATGAAGATGCGGAACGCATCGAAGTGGTCGTTCCGAACGAGCAGCTTTCGCTCGCCATCGGCCGCCGCGGCCAGAACGTCCGCCTTGCCTCGCAGCTGACCGGCTGGGATATCGACATCCTGACGGAAGCCGAAGAGTCGGAGCGTCGCCAGAAGGAATTCAACGAGCGCACCGCGCTGTTCATGGATTCCCTCGACGTCGACGAGATGGTCGGCCAGGTTCTCGCTTCCGAAGGCTTCGCCGCCGTGGAAGAGCTGGCCTATGTCGATCTCGGCGAAATCGCCGGAATTGAAGGTTTCGACGAAGACACGGCCCAGGAACTCCAGACCCGTGCCCGCGAGCATCTCGACCGTCTCGAAGCGGCGATGGATGCCAAGCGCAAGGAGCTTGGCGTTTCCGACGAACTGCGCCAGATCGACGGACTGACGAGCCCGATGCTCGTGGCACTCGGCGAAGACGGCATCAAGACGATGGAAGACTTTGCAGGCTGCGCGGCTGACGATCTCGTCGGCTGGTCGGAGCGCAAGGACGGCGAGACGAAGAAGTTCGACGGCCTGTTCGCGAAGTTCGAGGTTTCCCGTGCCGAAGCCGAAGCCATGATCGTTCAGGCGCGCCTTGCGGCCGGCTGGATCACGGAAGCGGACCTTGCTACCGAAGAGCCGGTCGTCGAAGGCGGCGAGCAGGACGCCTGACCGGCGTCCCGCGGCTTCCAGAAAAAATACGGCTCGCGGTTTTGCGTCCGGAATGGCGGGAACCTATATGAGTAAGAAGGACGACGGCGTGAACGATCGCATGTGCATCGTGACGCGCGAAAAGGGCGAGGCGGATGATCTGATCCGCTTCGTTGCAGGCCCGGACGGCGTTATCGTGCCGGACCTCAAGCGTCAGCTTCCCGGACGTGGTTGCTGGGTGAAGGCGGAACGGGCGATCGTCGACAAGGCAGTCGCCAAGAAGCTTTTCGGGCGTGCGCTGAAGGCGGAAGCCAAGGCGGGGCCGGAACTCGGTGCCGAGGTGGACCGGCTGATCGCCGCCCAGCTCGGCGGCATGATGAACATGGCGCGCAAGGCGGGCCAGTTCATCACGGGTTCGTCCAAGGTCGACCAGGCGGTGCGCGGATTGGCTGCGCTCGCGGTCTTCCATGCGACGGACGCGGCAGCAGACGGGGTCAGAAAAATAGACCAGGCGCGCAAGGCGGCAAGCTTCATGCGCGACGATGAGATGGAAATACCCTCCTTCAGGCTACTCTCGGAGGGTGAATTGGAGGGGCTTTTGGGAAGTAATGCTTTTATCCATGCCGCAGCGCTTGCAGGGCAGGCGGGTGAGGGTGTAGTGAAGCGCGCAATCATGCTCGAAAAATACCGGGGCGGCGACCCGGTTGGAGCACATGGCGGCGCTGGCCAGCCAAACCAATGACGCGGTCACCGGCGTTACGTCGGCCGAAATCGCATTGGATGAACACAATTGAACGACAGGGCCTGGTGATACGCATCCGGCTCTGATCTTAGGAACGGAACGGAATGACCGACAACGAAGACGACAAGACGATCAGTGTGGCTGGCAAGAAGACCCTTAGCCTGAAGCCCTCGGGGGTTCAGCAGGGGACCGTGCGCCAGGACATGGGTCGTGGTCGCACCAAGGCCGTCGTGGTCGAGACCCGCACAAAGCGCCATTTCAGCCGCCCGGGAGACGAACGCCCGGCGCCGACACCTGTCGCGCCCGTGCAACGTGCACCCGAGCCGCAGCAGGCGCGCCCCGCGCAACAGCAGTCGCGTCCCGCGCAGCAGCAGTCGCGGCCTGCGCCGCAGCCGCAGCGTGTCGAGCAGAGCCGCCCGCGGGTCGGCGTTGTGCTGAACCAGCTTTCCCCGGATGAGGTCGAAGCCCGTCGTCGCGCGCTTGCTGAAGCGCAGATCCGCGACGCCGCCGAAGCCAAGCAGCGCATCGAGGACGAGGCCCGCCGCAAGGTGGAAGAAGAAGCCCGCCAGAAGGCCGAGGCAGAAGCGCGCCTTATCCGCGAGAAGGAAGAGGCCGAACGTCGTGCCACAGAGGCCGCCGCTCCCGCTCCCGTCGTGGAAGAGGTTGTCGCGCAGCCGGTTGCCGCAAGGCCGGCCGCTGTCGAGACCCGTCCGCAACCCGCGCGCACGCCGCCGGCTGCAACGCCGACACCCATTGCCGGTCGCGGTCGCCGCGAAACGGAAGCAGAAGAGGCCGCCCGTCCGCGTGGTGGCGCTCCTGTCAACCGTGGCAAGGTCGTGCGTCCGGAACCTGCAAAGGTTCCCGCCCGGCCGAAGACCGATGACGGTCGCCGCCAGGGCAAGCTGACGCTGACGACGGCCTCGACCGACGAGGACGCCTCGCAGCGCGGCCGTTCGCTGGCCGCCATGCGTCGCCGCCAGGAAAAGTTCAAGCGCAGCCAGATGCAGGAGACCCGTGAAAAGGTCATGCGCGAGGTTGTCCTGCCGGAAACCATCACCATTCAGGAACTGTCGCAGCGCATGTCCGAACGGGCTGTCGATGTCATCAAGTTCCTGATGAAGGAAGGCCAGATGATGAAGCCGGGCGACGTCATCGACGCCGATCTGGCCGAACTGATTGCCGTCGAATTCGGCCATACCGTCCGTCGCGTTTCCGAGTCCGATGTTGAAGAAGGCATCTTCAACGTCGCCGACGACGAAGGCGAGATGGTGTCGCGTCCGCCGGTCGTCACGATCATGGGTCACGTCGACCACGGCAAGACCTCGCTGCTCGACGCCATTCGCAAGACCAGCGTTGTTTCGGGCGAGGCCGGTGGCATCACCCAGCATATCGGCGCCTACCAGGTCGAGCACAACGGCCAGAAGATCACCTTCATCGACACCCCCGGTCACGCCGCCTTTACGGCCATGCGTGCCCGTGGTGCGCAGGCGACGGATATTGCGATCCTCGTGGTCGCAGCCGACGACAGCGTGATGCCGCAGACGATCGAATCGATCAACCACGCCAAGGCGGCCGGCGTGCCGATCATCGTGGCGATCAACAAGGTCGACAAGCACGAAGCTGATCCGCAGAAGGTGCGCAACCAGCTGCTGCAGCATGAAGTGTTCGTGGAAACCATGGGCGGTGAAGTGCTCGACGTCGAAGTTTCGGCCAAGACCGGCCTGAACCTCGACAAGCTGCTGGAAGCCGTTCTCCTTCAGGCCGAAATTCTCGACCTCAAGGCTGACGTCGCCCGCACAGCCGAAGGCACCGTCATCGAAGCCCAGCTCGATCGTGGTCGCGGTTCCGTTGCAACCGTTCTCGTTCAGAAGGGCACTCTGCGCCCGGGCCAGATCATTGTTGCCGGCGACCAGTGGGGCCGTGTCCGCGCGCTCGTCAACGACAAGGGCGATCACGTCAAGGAAGCCGGTCCGGCCATGCCGGTCGAAATCCTCGGTCTTTCGGGCACGCCATCTGCCGGTGATCGTTTCGCGGTCGTCGAAAACGAAAGCCGTGCACGCGAAATCTCGGAATACCGTCAGCGTCTCGCTCGCGACAAGGCCGTTGCCCGTCAGACGGGTCAGCGCGGCTCTCTCGAGCAGATGATGAACCAGCTGCAGAACACCGGCATGAAAGAATTCCCGCTGCTCATCAAGGGCGACGTGCAGGGTTCGATCGAAGCTATCATCGGTGCTCTCGACAAGCTGGGCACGGACGAAGTTCGCGCCCGCATCGTTCACTCGGGTGCCGGTGGTATCACGGAGTCCGATATCTCGCTCGCCGAAGCCTCGAACGCGGCCATCATCGGCTTCAACGTTCGTGCCAATGTGCAGGCACGCCAGGCGGCCGAACGGGCCGGCATCGAAATCCGCTACTACAACATCATCTACGATCTGGTGGATGACGTGAAGGCAGCGATGTCGGGCCTGCTCTCGCCGGAACGTCGCGAAACCTTCCTCGGCAATGCCGAAATCCTCGAGGTGTTCAACATCACGAAGGTTGGCAAGGTCGCAGGTTGCCGTGTCATCGAAGGCAAGGTCGAGCGTGGTGCCGGTGTGCGCCTCGTTCGCGACAACGTGGTCATCCACGAAGGCAAGCTCAAGACGCTCAAGCGCTTCAAGGACGAAGTCGCCGAAGTGCCGATGGGCCAGGAATGCGGTATGGCCTTCGAAAACTACGAAGACATTCGCGCCGGCGACACGATCGAGTGCTTCCGCGTGGAGCACATCACCCGTACGCTGTAAGCGTCCGGAGATCCCAATATCGTGCGAGCGCCGGACCTTTTCGGCGCTCGTATTTTTTTGAAGGTGACCACCATGGCAAGAGCAACATCCTCAGCGCCGTCGCAACGCATGCTGCGCATAGCCGAGCAGGTGCGCGCGGCGATCACCCAGGTCCTTCAGCGCGGCGAGGTTCGCGATTCGCTGATCGAGAAGACTGTGATTTCCATCTCGGAAGTCCGCATGTCGACCGATCTGAGACACGCAACGGCCTATGTAACGCCGCTCGGCGTCAAGGATCATGACGCGGTGATCGAGGCGCTTAACCGCAACGCAAAATTCATCCGCGGCCGTCTCGGCCCGCATCTTCGCCAGATGAAGTATATGCCGGACGTGCGCTTCCTCGACGATACGAGTTTCGACAATTACAAGAAGATTGACGAACTCCTGCGCTCGCCGGAAGTCGCGCGTGATCTTGCCGCTGATGACGGCGAAGACGACAAGTAATTCCAGCAAACGTACGTAGCGGTTTCGCGCGTCACGAATTGCGTACAACAAATAGATAGAGCAGGTGAGCGAGCGACTGCGAGCACACCCGCCCTGATAATTCAGGAACATGATGTCCAAGCCACGCAAACCCAAGGGCCGGCCGATTTCCGGCTGGCTGATCCTCGACAAGCCGTTCGATTTCGGCTCAACCGAAGCCGTTGCCAAGATCAAGTGGCTGCTCAAGGCCCAGAAGGCCGGTCATGCCGGTACGCTCGATCCGCTCGCCTCCGGCATGCTGCCGATCGCGCTCGGCGACGCGACCAAGACGGTGCCCTATGTCATGGACGGCCGGAAGATCTATGTTTTCACGGTCACGTGGGGCGAAGAGCGCACGACGGACGACCTTGAAGGCGAGGCCACCCAGAGCTCCGACACACGACCGACGGCGGATGCGATCAAGGCGATCCTCGGCGAATATACCGGCGTCATCCAGCAGATCCCGCCGCAGTTTTCTGCAATCAAGATCGATGGCGCGCGTGCCTACGATCTCGCCCGCGAAGGGGAAGTTGTCGAAATCCCGGCGCGCGAGGTGGTAATCCATCGCCTGGAGCTGATCGACTGCCCGGACGAAAACACGGCGGAATTCGAGGTCGAATGCGGCAAGGGCACCTATGTGCGCGCGCTTGCCCGCGATTTCGGTCGCCAGCTCGGCTGCTATGGACACATTTCAGGGCTGCGCCGCACGTTCGTCGCGCCTTTCGGTGAAGACGACATGGTGCCGCTGGCAGACCTGGTGGCGCTGGAACAGATCGAGGACGAGGCCGAGCGGCTGGCAGCCCTCGATGCGTTCCTGATCGACACCGGCGAAGCGCTTTCCAGCCTGCCGCAGATCGTCATCAATGACGACCAGGCGCACCGGCTGCGCATGGGCAATCCCATCATCCTGCGCGGCCGTGATGCACCGGTCGAGGCGGACGAGGCCTATGCAACGGCACATGGGAAACTGGTGGCGATCGGCGAGATCGGCGGCGGCGAATTCCGGCCGAAGCGGGTCTTCGGGGGCTAATTTTGACGGGGCGGAACCAATCGCTGCCGACTTGATTTCACCACAAGCTACAGGCTTTATGGGCCTGCGAGGTTCGCTTGAACGCGGGCCGGGCGGCGCTTTGCCGTTACGGCCGCCTTCGGGCGAAGGGTGAAAGGACTGGCCATTGAGGATTGCGCCGACTGACAGAACGGTGTCCGCCGAGGATTTGGGCGGAGGCACCGGGCCCGTCCAGAGCCGCCGGCGCATGCATCATCCGGTGGTCTTCTATCTCGTCTGTCTTATCCTCGTCATCGTCATCCCCGCCTTCCTCTTCTCGATCGTCGTGCTGAAACGCACCACCGAGGCGCAGGAGCGCATCTTCGAGTCGCTGCTGCGAACGTCTACGAGTGCCGTCAACCGCGCGGTCGAGCGCGAAATCGCCGGCATGTTCTCGACGCTGAATTTCCTGTCGACGTCGGACGGTCTTCAGAAGGGCGACTATGCTGCGCTGCATGGGCAGGCGAGCAAGGCGCTGGAAGGCACGGATATCTATTTCCTCGTCATCGATCAGACGATGCATCAGCTTCTCAACACGCGCGTGCCCTACGGCACGCCGCTCAACATGGCGTCCGAGCCGGTGTCTGCCGGTCTGGCGCTGGCGCGTGGCGAACGCATGGTCTCCGATATCTTCTTCGGCAAGACGGCGCAGCAATGGGTGTTCAACGTCTACCAGCCGATGGAGCTCGCAGACGGCAGGCGCGTTCTCCTGACGCTGACGAAGAACGCCGAGGCGCTGCGGCGAGCGGTCAATCCGGACATCCTTTCCCCCGGCTGGAATGCCGCCGTGCTCGACAGCAAGGGAACGGTCATCGTCTCGACGGACGATAAGCAGAAGGCGGGCGAAACTTTCTTCCTGCGTGTCGTGCCGTCGCTACGCCTCGGGGTCAGCCCGATGCGGCAGGGCGGCGTCGACTATCAGGTCGTGACCGAATTTTCTTCGCTCGCCGGCTGGCGCATGATCGCCTGGGCGAAGTCGTCGGACGTACAGGCGCCCGCTGTTTCCTCCTTGCTGTGGCTGACGATTGGCGGGGTGGTTTTTGCCCTTCTCGCTGCCGCCAGCGCCGTCGGCATCGCTCGCGTCCTGTCGCGGGACGTCCGCCTGCTCGCATCCGACGCCCGCCGGCTCGGCCATGGCGAACGGATCGCGACGCGTCCCTATGCCATCTCCGAACTCGAAACGGTGTCGCGGGCTCTGTCGGAGGCCGCGGATGCGCGCGTCAAATCGGAAAACGAAGTGCGCTTCCTGATGCGCGAGGTGGCGCACCGTTCGAAGAACCAGCTCACCGTCATCCAGGCAATGTTGAACCAGTCAGCGGCGGGCGCGGAAAATGCGGGCGACTTTGCCGAGGCATTCCGCAAGCGCGTCGCCGGCCTCGCCCGCTCGACGGACCTGATGATCGCCAATGCGACCCAGGGCGTGAACCTTGCGGAGCTTGCCAAGAACCAGTTGAAGCCCTTCACGCCCGACGATGCGACACGCGTGCGCATTTCCGGCCCCGCGGTGTTGCTCGACCCGCAGGCCTCGCAGACGCTCGGCATGGCGCTGCACGAACTATCCACAAATGCCACGAAATACGGTGCACTCGCCAACGAAGCCGGCATTGTTTCGCTAAGCTGGGTCACGTTCGGGGAGGACCTGAACCTCGTCTGGCGTGAAAGCCAAGTAACGATCGACAGGCAAGCCATCGCTGCAAGCCGCAAGGGTTTTGGCAGCGTGGTGCTGGAGCGCATGCTCGGCATGGCGCTTGATGCCAAGCTGGAGTTCATCGTGCACGACGACGGCATCGAATGGCGAGTGACGATCCCGCTTGACCGGCTGCGCGACGAGGACGTGCATCAAAAGGGTGTCACTGAATGACGGGCTCGATCCTTTCCAGGCATATTAACGGGTGCATTTCATGACGTCCTTTCTGCGTATGCTTGCCGTGTCGGCCTGCCTTTCCGTCGCCTTTGCCTTCCCTTCGGCTTTCGCTGCCGGAAACGGCCAGTGCCTCGTGGACGACCCGACCGGCACGGCGCTCAACGTGCGTTCCGCACCGAACGGGACGATCCTGATGACGCTGGCCAACGGCACGGCCGTCGAGGTTGTCGACGAGATGCGGATTGGCACGAAACACTGGCTTTTCGTCGCGCGGCAGGGAGAGCGGCTCGGCTGGATCTTCGGCGCCTACGTCGTCTGCAAGCAGGCCGGCGATACGCGCGAGGCCGCACCGAGCCAGCCGGCGGAGCAGCGCTAGGCCCGCAGGAGAGGCCTGCAATGAGGGCCCTTCCCTTTCATAAGGGAATGGTTTATAGGCACCGCCAGCAATGGGAGCTTACGCTTCCTTGCCTTCACGGCCATCGCTGGACGACATCCCGGCTTTTGGCGTCCTCGTTCTCCATTCCTGAAAGGACACACGATGTCGATTACTGCTGAGCGCAAGGCTGCGCTGATGAAAGAATACGCAACTGTCGAAGGCGACACCGGTTCCCCGGAAATCCAGGTTGCGATCCTGACCGAGCGCATCAACAACCTGACCGGCCACTTCAAGGACCACAAGAAGGACAACCACTCCCGTCGTGGCCTTCTGACCATGGTCTCCACCCGTCGCTCGCTTCTTGACTACCTCAAGAAGAAGAACGAATCCCGTTACAGCAAGCTGATTGCTGCCCTGGGCATTCGCCGCTAAACAATTCCGGCGGGCGTTCTTCGTGAGCGCCCGCCGCTTTCTTTCGCGGAAGAGAATTCCGCCAGATCGTTTTGCCTGTGCCGGTTGCGACCGCCTCGTGAAACGGGATTCTCCAGCAGGCCGGATGCGCCGGTCCTGCGGAACCAACCGATGACCTGTCATGGGGCAGGATTGCAGGATGCTTCAGGCGCGCGCCTGTCGTCGGCCGGGCTCAAAAAGCCTTCGCCCGCAGAGATCGCGAGCCACCCTCGGAAGCTTCCCGTTGTCTTGCCCATGATGCGTCATGAAAGCGGATAGACCACCTGCGCCCTACGGCGGCGGTGCGCGTATCCGCCAAGAAGGATCACACATGTTCGATACCCATACGGTTGAAATCGAATGGGCCGGCCGCCCGCTCAAGCTGGAAACCGGCAAGATCGCCCGTCAGGCTGACGGCGCCGTTCTCGCGACCTACGGCGAAACCGTTGTTCTCGCCACCGTCGTTTCCGCCAAGTCGCCGAAGCCGGGCCAGGATTTCTTCCCGCTCACCGTCAACTACCAGGAAAAGACCTACGCCGCCGGCAAGATCCCGGGTGGCTACTTCAAGCGCGAAGGCCGTCCGTCGGAAAAGGAAACGCTGGTTTCCCGCCTGATCGACCGTCCGATCCGCCCGCTCTTCCCGGAAGGCTACAAGAACGACACGCAGGTTGTCGTCACCGTCATCCAGCATGACCTCGAAAACGATCCCGACGTCCTGTCGATGGTCGCCGCTTCGGCAGCCCTCACGATTTCCGGCATTCCCTTCATGGGCCCGGTCGGCGGCGCACGCGTCGGCTACATCAATGGCGAATATGTCCTGAACCCGCATCTCGACGAGATGACCGAGTCCGTTCTCGACCTCGTCGTTGCCGGCACGCAGGACGCCGTCCTGATGGTCGAATCCGAAGCCAAGGAACTGAACGAAGACGTCATGCTCGGCGCCGTCATGTTCGGCCACAAGGGCTTCCAGCCGGTCATCGACGCGATCATCAAGCTCGCCGAAGTTGCCGCCAAGGAACCGCGCGATTTCAACCCGGAAGATCATTCCGCGCTTGAAGCCGAAATGCTCGGCATTGCCGAAGCCGAACTTCGTGTTGCCTACAAGAACACCCAGAAGGCTGAGCGCTACGCTGCCGTCGACGCCGTCAAGGCCAAGGTGAAGGCACACTTCTTCCCGGAAGGCGCTGAGCCGAAGTACACGAATGAAGTCATCGGCGCGGTGTTCAAGCACCTGCAGGCCAAGATCGTTCGCTGGAACATCCTCGACACCAAGAGCCGCATCGACGGTCGCGATCTGGACACCGTTCGTGCGATCGTGTCGGAAGTCGGTATCCTGCCGCGTACCCACGGCTCGGCCCTGTTCACCCGCGGTGAAACGCAGGCGATCGTCGTTGCCACGCTCGGCACCGGCGAAGACGAGCAGTATGTCGACAGCCTGACCGGCATGTACAAGGAACGCTTCCTGCTGCACTACAACTTCCCGCCCTACTCGGTCGGTGAAACGGGTCGCATGGGCTCCCCGGGCCGCCGCGAAATCGGCCACGGCAAGCTCGCCTGGCGCGCTATCCGCCCGATGCTGCCGACGGCGGAACAGTTCCCCTACACGCTGCGCGTCGTTTCCGAGATCACCGAGTCGAACGGTTCGTCCTCGATGGCCACGGTTTGCGGCACCTCGCTTGCCCTGATGGATGCCGGCGTTCCGCTGGCAAAGCCGGTTGCCGGTATCGCCATGGGCCTCATCCTCGAAGGCGAGCGCTTTGCGGTTCTCTCCGACATCCTCGGCGACGAAGACCACCTCGGCGACATGGACTTCAAGGTTGCCGGCACCGCTGACGGCATCACCTCGCTGCAGATGGACATCAAGATCGCCGGTATCACCGAAGAGATCATGAAGGTCGCGCTCAGCCAGGCGCAGGGCGGCCGCAAGCACATCCTCGGCGAGATGGCCAATGCCATCACCGAAGGCCGCTCGCAGCTCGGCGAATTCGCACCGCGCATCGAAGTCATGAACATCCCGGTCGACAAGATCCGTGAAGTCATCGGCACGGGCGGCAAGGTCATCCGCGAAATCGTCGAAAAGACCGGCGCCAAGATCAACATCGAAGACGACGGCACGATCAAGATCGCGTCCTCCTCCGGCAAGGAAATCGAAGCGGCCCGCAAGTGGATCCACTCGATCGTCGCTGAACCGGAAGTCGGCATGATCTACGAAGGCACGGTCGTCAAGACCGCCGACTTCGGCGCCTTCGTCAACTTCTTCGGCCCGCGCGACGGCCTCGTGCACATCTCGCAGCTCGCTCAGGAGCGCGTTGCCAAGACCTCTGACGTCGTCAAGGAAGGCGACAAGGTCTGGGTCAAGCTGATGGGCTTCGACGAGCGCGGTAAGGTTCGCCTCTCCATGAAGGTCGTCGACCAGGCGACCGGCAAGGAAGTCGCTGCCGACAAGAAGGGCGACGGCGAAGCCGCCGAGTAACCCTACCCTTACGCATCGAGGGGGCGCGGAGCGGCACGTTCCGCGCCCCTTTTCTTTGATCGACCCTTGTTTTTTCGCAATCCCGGACGCAAAACCGCTTCACACTTTTGCTGGAATTGCTTCCCCGCCGAAAGCCCACCATGACCCGCGACGCCCTGAAAACCCTGTTCCATCCCTTTGCCTCCGGCACGCTCGGCATGCCGGGCGAGGACGAACGTTACCTCTTCCTCGGCGCAGAGGCCGGCCAGCGCCCGCCGGAAGGTTTTGCGGCGACGCTCGATGCCGTGCAGCCGCTGCGTTCGCTGTACCGCGGGCTCGAGGCCGTGCGCGTGCCGGTCAAGCCGGTCGTTGAGGGCGAGGATTATGATGGCGCGCTCATCCTGATCAACAAGCACAAGGGCGAGAACGAGAACCGCATTGCCGAGGCGCTGCGCCGCGTGCGCACGGGCGGCATCATCGTCGTTGCCGGCGGCAAGGAAGACGGCGTCCAGTCCATGCGCAAGCGCCTGGACCAGTTGGGTCTCACCGGCGACTACATGCCGAAGTATCACGGCCTTGCTATCTGGTTCGCGCGTCCGGAAGACCCGGCTGAGGCGATTGCCAAGCTTGCGGCAAAGCCGGTGCGCATCGTTGGCCGCTTCACCGCCGCTCCCGGCATGTTCTCGCATGACCGCATCGACGACGGCTCCGAACTGCTCGCGACCCGCATTCCGGAAGATTTCCATGGTCATGCCGCCGATTTCGGCGCCGGCTGGGGCTACCTCTCTGTGATGCTCGGTTCCCGCGCGCCGCAGGTGAAGGGCATCGATCTGTTCGAGGCGCATTACGATGCGCTGGAAGCCGCCAAGGAGAACATGGCGGAGAACTGCCCGAACATTCCGGCCCGTTTCTACTGGTTCGACCTGACGACGGAGACGCCGCGCGATCATTACGACCTCATCGTCATGAACCCGCCCTTCCATGAAGGCCAGGCGACCGATCACGGCCTGGGTGGCGCGATGATCCAAGCGGCGGCGAAGGCGCTCAAGTCCGGCGGCCGCCTGCTGATGGTTGCCAATCGCGGCCTGCCCTACGAGCCGGTGCTCAAGGAAGCCTTCAAGGAAAGCGGCGAAGTCTGCCGCAATGCGCGCTTCAAGGTGCTGTGGGGCAAGCGCTAAAGCATGTCGCGCAAAAGTGCGTAGCGGTTTTGCGAAAACGACATTCGAAAAATCAAGGAGCTAAAGCGCAAGGAGCGAATCTGAAAGATCGCGACGCGCTTTAGGCTTTCCCCAGCCGCATTTCTACGACGCCGCGTGGATGCCCACGCGGCTGCAAATGCTCACAGCGGCAGCGCAAAGGTCTGCTTGATCGTCTCGCTCGGTACGTCCGTCTTGACGGTCTGGATGCCGTTCCTGCGAGTGAGGTTCGCCGCCTGAAAGCGGCGATAGTCGGCGAGATCCGAGACGACGACGCGCAGCAGTGCGTCGCTCTCGCCGAGCATGATGTAACACTCCACCACCTCCGGCAGCCGCTTCATTGCCGCGATGAACTGGTCGATCGTCTCGGCATCCTGCGCGGTCAGCGAGACGCGGGCGAACATGGAAAGCTGCAGGCCCACCTTCGCCTGATCGACGACCGCGACATAGCGGCTGATAACGCCAGCATCCTCCAGCAGCTTGACCCGGCGCAGGCAGGGCGAGGGTGACAGCCCGACGCGTCTTGCCAGCTCGATATTCTGCATCCGGCCGTCCTGCTGGAGTTCGCGAAGAATGCGGCGGTCTATGTCGTCGAGCTGCATTGGAATCCTCACGATCGTTCAAGCCAGTCATCGGTATCGAATGCCAAACTCTTTCCCAAGGCTGGCATCTTGGCAACCCCGTTGCGCCGGTGGTTGGCTAGGCTGTCCCGGTTTAGATGAGGAGAGCGACATGGATTGGGCTTGGGTTCTGGCAGCAACGGGCTTTGCCTTCGCCATGGCGGGCACGCCGGGGCCGAACAACACGATGGTCACCGCGTCCGGGGCGAATTACGGTTTTCGTCGCACACTTCCCGTCGCGACCGGCATGGGCATCGGCGTCTCCGTCATAATCTTCATTGTTGCGGCGGCGGGTGGATCGATCGTCTCCGATGCCAGGGTCCATCTCGTGCTGAAATGGCTGGGCGTCGCCTATCTTCTCTGGCTGGCCTGGCGCATCGCCAATGCGGCACCCGCTGGGTTCATTGCGCAGAGCGGCAGACAACGGCCATTCACCTTCATCGAGGGCGCGCTGCTGCAGCTCGTCAATCCGAAGCTCTGGGTGATGGTGGCAGGCGCGGTTGTGACCTATGGCAGTGGCAGTGCCGGAGATCTCTCCGTTCCCACCGCCTTCGCCGCCATCTTCGGCGGTGCGACCGTTGCCAGCACCGTGGCCTGGACCTGGGTCGGCGTAGGAGCGTCACGCTTCATCAAAAGCGAGCGCAGCCTGAAACGCTTCAATCAGGCTATGGCGCTGCTGCTGGTGCTTTCCCTCGTACCGGTCGTGCTCGAATAGGAGCCGATTGCCATTTCACCGAAAGAGGTCCACCATCGCCGAACTGTTCCCGTTCAGGAGACCCGTAATGGCTTTTGGACCAGCAAGACCGCCGATCACGGAAGATGTGGCGGAAGTCATCGCCAAGGATGTGAAGGAAGGGGAGGGGCATACGCCGACCTCCGAGGTGCCGCTCGCCTTTTTGCGGCGCAGCACTGCCGGCATAAAGCCGGAAATGAACAGCCGTGTCCGCACGCTGTTCCTCAGCATTCTCGCCGCCCTGATTCTGCTCGTCGTCGTGCTGATGGCGCTTTGAGCGCGGAAGGAAATGGCGCGAAGCGTTTCGGCTTCGCGCGCGCAATTCCTATTCGCTGTCGGCCTTAGCCAGGCGCTCCAGTGTCGGCATGGAAGTGATATTGTAGCCGGAATCCACATAGTGGATCTCGCCGGTAACGCCGCTCGACAGGTCGGAGAGCAGGTATAGCGCCGAATTGCCGACGTCCTCGATGGTCACGGTGCGGCGTAGCGGTGCGTTCTTCTGCTGCCAGGAGAGCATGGCGCGGGCGTCGGAAATGCCGGCGCCGGCCAGTGTGCGGATCGGGCCTGCCGAAATCGCGTTGACGCGGATACCTTGCGGACCGTAGTCGCCAGCGAGGTAGCGCACGGAAGCTTCCAGCGCCGCCTTGGCAACGCCCATGACGTTGTAGTTCGGCATGATGCGCACCGAGCCGCCATAGGTCAGCGTCAGCATCGCGCCGCCGTCGGTCATCAGGTCTGCCGCGCGCTTGGCGATCTCCGTAAACGAGAAGCAGGAGATGACCATCGTGCGCGAGAAATTGTCGCGCGAGGTGTCGGCGTAGAGGCCTTTCAGCTCGCTCTTGTCGGAAAAGCCGATGGCGTGCACGACGAAATCGAGCTTGCCCCACTTCTCCTTGATCGCTTCGATCGTGGCATCGACCGATGCGATATCCTCGACGTCGCAGGGAATGACGAAATCGGATCCAAGCTCGGCGGCAAGCGGCTTCACGCGCTTGCCGAGAGCTTCGCCCTGATAGGTGAAGGCAAGTTCCGCACCCTGAGCCGCGAGCTTCTGGGCGATGCCCCAGGCAATAGAATGGTTGTTCGCGACCCCCATGATGAGGCCGCGCTTGCCGTTCATGATCCCCGTCATGCCCGTCATCCGTTATGGCGCTGGAAGACCAGCGTGGCGTTGGTGCCGCCGAAGCCGAACGAGTTGGAGAGAACCGTGTCGATCTTGGCATTGTCGATGCGCTTGCGAACGATCGGCACACCGTCGAATTCCGGGTCCAGTTCGGTGATGTGGGCGCTTTCGCCGATGAAGCCGGCCTGCATCATCAGCAGGCCATAGATCGATTCCTGCACGCCGGCAGCACCCAGCGAATGGCCGGTGAGCGATTTGGTCGACTGGATGTGCGGGATCTTGTCGCCGAACACTTCGCGGATGGCGCCGATTTCCTTCGAATCGCCGACGGGCGTCGAGGTGCCGTGCGTATTGATGTAATCGACCTCGCCCTTCACGGTGGCGAGCGCCTGACGCATGCAGCGCGCAGCGCCTTCGCCCGACGGGGCGACCATGTCATAGCCGTCAGAGGTCGCGCCGTAGCCGACGATTTCGGCGTAGATCTTGGCGCCGCGGGCCTTGGCATGTTCCAGCTCTTCGAGAACCAGGACGCCAGCACCGCCGGCGATGACGAAACCGTCACGGCTGACGTCATAGGCGCGCGAAGCGGTCGACGGCGTCTCGTTGTACTTGGAAGACATGGCGCCCATGGCGTCGAAGAGGTTCGACATCGTCCAGTCGAGATCCTCGTGGCCGCCGGCGAACATGATGTCCTGCTTGCCCCACTGGATCATTTCCGCGGCATTGCCGATGCAGTGCGCCGAGGTCGAGCAGGCCGACGAGATCGAATAGTTGACGCCGTGAATCTTGAACCAGGTGGCGAGCGTCGCGGATGCCGTGGAGGACATCGCCTTCGGCACGGCAAACGGGCCGATGCGCTTCGGCGAATTGTTCTTCAGCGTGATCTCGGCCGCTTCGATCAGCGTGCGGGTGGAGGGGCCGCCCGAGCCCATGATGATGCCGGTGCGCGGATTGGCGGAATAGCTCGCCTCCTCCAGGCCGGAATCGGCGATCGCCTGCTTCATGGCGACGTGGTTCCACGAACCGCCCTGCGAGAGGAAGCGGGCCGCGCGACGATCGACGAGTTCGCTCGTGTCGATGTTCGGCGCGCCCCAGACCTGGCACTTGAAGCCGTGGTCCGCGAAATCCTGGCTGAAGCTGATGCCGGAGCGCGCATCGCGCAGCGACTGCGTCACTTCGTCAGCATTGTTCCCGATGGAGGATACGATCCCCAGACCCGTGACAACAACCCGTCTCATGATTCCTGACCTTTTCTAGAACGTCTCATTGTGAAGGCGGCATGGCGCCACCTTCAGGCTTCCGGCGGCCATCGCCGCCTTAGGCTGCCTTGTCCTTCGACAAGCCAACCCGCAGGTCGGTCGCCTGATAGATAGTCTCGCCGTCGGCCTTCAGCCAGCCGTCCGCCGTGCCGAGCACGAGGCGCCCGCGCATGACACGTTTGAAGTCGATGCCATATTCGAGGAGTTTTGTTTCCGGGCGGATCATGCCCTTGAATTTCACTTCGCCGGTGGACAGCGCCATGCCGCGGCCGGGCTCACCCAGCCAGCCGAGGAAGAAGCCGGTCAGCTGCCACATGCCGTCGAGGCCGAGGCAGCCCGGCATGATCGGGTTGCCCTGGAAATGACAGGGAAAATACCAGTCGTCGGGGCGCACGTCGTATTCGGCGCGGATATAGCCCTTGTCGAAGGCGCCGCCGGTTTCGGAAATGTCGGTGATGCGGTGGACCATCAGCATGGGCGGCAGAGGAAGCTGGGCATTGCCGGGGCCGAACAGCTCACCGCGGCCGCAGCGCAGAATTTCCTCATAGTTGTAGCTGGATTGCCTGGTCGTCATCGAATGTCTCATCCCCGGTCTGAATACGCTTTGTAAGCGTTAGATTTAGAGAAGGTGCGGCACGAATTGAAGCACCCGGTCCTCCCCTTTTTGTCGTCTCACCCGTTTCGAGCGAGACGTTATTTCAGCAGTCCGCATACATGATGCTTGCCGTTACAGCCAGTGCAAAGTGGTGCGCTGAAAGCAAAGAGCCCGGTTTTCCGCATGTTGCACGCCATTCAAGTGCCGCAATCCTATTGAATCCCGGCGCTGCTAAAGTTATATCGAAACGTCAACATTGTTGTTCAAGGCCAGACAAGCGGATCCGTCACCCATGACGCATACACACGAGATGCCCATCGAAGAGCGCTTGCGCCACTGCGGCCTGCGCCCGACGCGCCAGCGCGTGGCACTCGCCGACCTGCTGTTCGCCAAGGGCGACCGTCATCTGACGGTCGAGGAACTGCACGAGGAGGCCGTCACCGCCGGCGTCCCGGTCTCGCTTGCAACCGTCTACAACACGCTGCACCAGTTCACCGAAGCGGGCATGATCCGCGTGCTGGCGGTGGAAAGCTCGAAGACCTATTTCGACACCAATGTTTCCGACCACCACCACTTCTTCGTCGAGGGCGAGAACCGCGTGCTCGACATTCCGGTAAGCAGCATCGCAATCGGCAATCTGCCGGAGCCGCCGGAAGGCATGGAAATCGCGCATGTCGATGTGATCATCCGCCTGCGCCCGCGCAAGGGCTGAGAGCCCTTCCTTTACATCACATCATCCGGATGCCGCCCCGGCCGCGGCCGGTAGACCGGAAAGCGCCAGCCGAATCGCAGGGCCCCACCGCGCACGATGAAGGCGGCGGCGATGCCGATAGCCGACGCGATCCAGAGCGGCACGCCCGCCGCGCTCGCCGCCGTGAAGGCCGCCGCACCAATCAGCGCAGCCGTGACGTAGACTTCGGGACGCAGCAGCACCGATGGTTCTCCGGCCAGCAAGTCCCGTATGATCCCGCCACAGCTCGCCGTCAGCACCCCGGTGGTGATCGCGACGGTCGGCGATCCGGTCGCGGCAAGGCCTTTCGCAGCCCCCATGACACAATAGGCGGAGACGCCCATCGCATCGAGCCAGAGCAGCAGGCGGTAACGTGACTCGATGCGGTGAGCGAGCACGAAGACCAGAAGCGCGACGACCACGCAGACGATGAGATAGGTCGGTTTCACCACCCAGAACACGGGAGCTGCGAGGATGACATCGCGGAACGTGCCGCCGCCGATGCCGGTCGCCGCGGCCAGGAACAGGAAGCCAATGATATCGAGTTGTTTGCGCGAGGCGGAAAGCGCACCAGTGGCGGCAAAGACGGCGACGCCCGTATAATCGAGCAATTCCAGGATCGGCACGCTTCCCCTCCTTGTGAGCTTTTCGCAGCCCAAGCCTCGCGACAGCTTTGCCGCGCTAGAGTGCGCGCCCACAGGTCCGGGTAGAATCAGGCAGCGCGCCGGCTCGTCCGCATAATGACCGAATCGTCTGCCATGGAAAGGTTTGAGAGATGGCCATCCGCATCAGAATCCTTGCGCTCCTCTCCGCCGCGCTCGTTTCCACCATCCTGCCAGCCCGCGCGGCAGAAATCTTTCCCGATGCGCAGGCGGTCGTGAAGGCCGAAGTCGCCAAGCGCTGCAAGACGGCGATCTACGGCGAGGATTTCGCCGAAAACGTCGATTTCAACAATGACAGGCTTGTCGACGCGATCTTCAATCTCGGCGCGGTCAATTGCGATGGCGTGCCCGGCGGCCTCTGTGGCAATGTCGGCTGCCCGCACGAATTCTACATCCAGGTCGCCGAGGGCGGCTATTTCCTTGCGGCCAACGCCGACCTCTACGGCTACGAGATGAAACAGCGCTACGGCAACAAGGTGCTGGAATTGAAAGCCAATGCCGCAAGCTGTGGACGTGACGATTCGGAATACTGCGTCATGACGATCCGCGTGCGCGGCGCCCAGTTCGACACGATTTCCAAAAAATAGGCCTATTCCGGGAAGAGCGCGTGCGTGCGACCCGCAAAATAATAGAGCAGCAGCCCCGTCCACTCCCTGAGCGCCGTCGTCGTCAACTGGCTGTTGGTCGACGGCTGGGTGAAGTCGAGCGCGAGACTGGCCCGGCCCGTCGTGCGAAAATCCGTCGGCCAGGGCAGAACATCGAGCCCGAATTTGCGGAAAAGGCCGACCGAGCGCGGCATATGGAAGGCTGAGGTCACCAGCAGGCAACGGTCAAGGCCGTTCTCCGTGAGAAGCGCCTTGGTGTTTTCGACATTCTCGAAGGTGGTGCGTGAGTCCGTCTCGCGGATCAACCGGTCGGCGGGCACGCCGAAGGCCTCGAAGAAGCGCGTCGCGACAACCGCGTCACCCTCATAGCTGCCGCTGAACGAGCCGTCGCCACCGGAAATCAGGATGCGCGCTGCCGGGAACTCCCGGGCGAGACGTAGGGTCTCGATGAAGCGGTCGCCGGCCTGGTTCATCTCGAAGCCGCCACGGGCCGCGATCACCTCCGCCTCCACGCCGCCGCCAAGCATGATGACGCAGCCCGGCCCGCCGGCCGGCAGCTCCGCCCGCGGAATGCGATCCTCCAGCACCTGCAGCAGCACCGAGCCGGTCGTGGTGAAGAGCGTCAGGAAGAGGATGAGCGCGGCAGTGACGCTCGCCCCTGTCCGAAGGCGGTTCCACTTCAAAAGCCCGACCAGCAAGCCAAAGACGAGAAGCAGCAGTGCGAGCGAGAGTGGCTGGGCCGCGAGCCAGAAGATCTTCGAGGCGTAGTAGGACACGCGTTACCCGCTGTTCGTTATCATGCCGCCGTCAACGTCAGGCCCGTCCAAGCGCCGGTGCTGCCGCCTTGCCGCGCCGCAGATAGAGGATGCCTGCCGCAAGCGCAATGCCGATGGCGAGAACCGCTATGGCAATGAACGGACGATAGGCGATCCAGGCAATGGCGATGACCGCCGGGCCGATCAGCAAGGTGAGGATGAGGGCAATCGCCGACGTGCCGAAGTTGACGATCGAGCCGAGGAAGGGGATGACGTCGGCAATCACGCCCAGGATCGACAGGATGAAGGCGAAGCCGACGAAGATGCCGATGAGGCCGCCGGCGCGCACGAGCCAGGTGATCAGCGCGTTCTCGCTCTGCGCCGCATCGAACATTGCGGCCGCATCGACGAGGCCTGCATCGCTGAGGAACAGATCGCGCCCGTTCGTCGTCTTGTAAGGCGTAATCCCGCTGCCGCGCTGGGCGCCGACGAAACTTGCCTCGGCAATGTCGGAGCGCTCGAAGCGGATGCGGATGTCGCCGATCTGCGGGTCCTCGGGATTGAAGGAGAAGATGGCCTGGCCGGCGATCGTCGAAACGGGCTTGCCGAGCGTCACGGCCTCGCCCATCCGGTTCGCTTCGATGGCGGTCAGCGGCACAGGCCGCTCCTCGCCGAGACGGGCGACCGCGCGACCATCGATGCTGAAGGCACCGATGGTCGCGGAAGCGACCGGGAAGCTCGCATCGTCGATCGGCTTTTGCGGATTGTCATGGCCCGACTGGCGGAAATTGCTGGAGTTGATTTCGCTTTGCTTCCATTCCTTTTGGTAGGAATAGGTGGTGACGGTTTCCTCGCTGCCGCCGAGCTGCTTGCGCGTCTCCGACTTCGAGGTCTCCACCCACTGGTACATCTCGACGATGCGCTCGAGACCGGCCGCGCCTTCAGCCGAAATACCGAGCACGTCGTCTTCCGGCACGCCGACCGGCTTCACCGGCCCCGAAATATGCACCAGCTTGCCGTCGTTGCCTGGGTCGACGCTGCCATTCTCGACCGAGACGACCAGCCCCGCGCCCTCGACGAGCGCGCGATAGGTCTTTACCGAGCGGCCCTCGTTCCAGAAGAGAAGCCAGATGCAGGCAATGAGAAGAATGAAGCCGATCACGATCTTGATCAGCGCGCCCTTCAGCCTGGAGAACCAGGAGGTGGTCGTCGTTTCCGTAAAGCTCATGATGTCCCCCGACAAAGCGTGCGTTCTAGCCTGAGACGCCCGGCAGGCCATGCTTATTCGCGGTTCCCGAACTGTGCAAGCGGGGATATGATGGCCGACAGGCGAAGGACGGGGTGGCGGAACATCTCACCCCGCCAGTCGTTTGTTGCAGGAATGGAAGGGAGCACGTCTATGACCGACGATCGCAACGAGAAAATCCGCAAACGCGCCCACGCACTCTGGCTGCAGGAAGGCCAGCCGGACGGCAAGCCCGACGACCACTGGTATCAGGCCGAACGCGAAATCGACCAGGGTGAAGGCGAGATCGAAGGCGACGATGTCCCAAACCTCGCAGCACTCCGCGAAGCCGCCCGCCAGCACAACGATGTATTCCTGGTGAAGACTGATCTTGAAGATGCCGACCAGCGTGAGGCGACGCCGGGCATGCGCGAACAGCCGTAGCGCTTTTGCACTCTGCGGGTTGTCTTTCCTGAAAAAAGATTGGTGGCAGTTGGAACTGCAGATCGAGCGCTTCCGATGATGGAATTCCTGTTTTCAGGATTTTTACATCAAAGTTGACGGTTCTGATGATTCTGGAGTGGCGATCGCTTCGATCCGACCTAAAACGCGTCGTGATCTTTCAGATTCTTTCCTCGCGCTTTTGGTCCTTGATCTTTCGCATGTCGTTGGCGCAAAGCCGAAGCACACTTTAGCGCGACATGCTTTAGAACAGCAGTTCGCCGAGCGTAAGCCTTCGAAGCGCGACGGCGACATTGGCGACGAGTGCCTCCTTGTTCGGGCCGTGGTCCGGATAGCGGGTCATGTTGTCGCCGTTGTGCATGAAGACGTAGCCGCCTCGGCCGGTCACCGTCGGATACTGCCAGATCCAGTCCGCCGGTTTCGGGTCTGTCGCAGAGCCGACATCGGTCAGCCAGATCGCTCCGGGAGGTGGATCGCTCCATCCGCGGGCATACTGGCCGAAAACTCCCTGCCAGCCGTCGAAATCCTCTCCAAGGTCGCTGAAGATCCCGAACCGGTCCTCGCGAACACGAACCTTGATGTTGGTGAAGGGGCGCGGCGAAACGGCGTGGAACGGCGCCATGAAGGGCAGCCACGGCTGGCATGGTTCCGCGCAGATGATGAGGTTTCCACCCCATTCCAGAAACGCGAGAAGATCCGCAGCCCGGCGCTTCAGGAAGAATTCGTCATGACTACTGGGTATGTAGAGCGTGTCCGTCGTTCCCAAAAGCTCGGGACCAAGTTCATAGAGTGGTGCGAATCGGGGTTCGAATCCCCGCTGCCTGAGGCTTTCCTCGATCCATTCGGGGTGCCACTCCGAGGCTACATGCGAGCATTGCAGGTAGGTGAAGCGGTTTCTCGCCGGCCGCTCGATGCCGAGTTCGCGGTTCAGCCAGGGATAGAAGGATTGCAAAAAGCGCGTGGTCGCCGGCATGAAACGCTGGCCGTTATGCGAGTGCGGGTCGAGCGTCGCCAGCATCAGCCGTCCACCGCCCGGCAGCGACGGAAAGTCGAGGAACAGGCTGCCGACGCCATCCTCGATCTCGACGATGGAGCGCGCGCCGGCCGGAACGTTGTAGGAGCCGCCCCAATGCCAGCTCATATGTGACAGCGGCATGCTTTCGGTGATCGGGTGGTGCGGCTCGGAAAGCCTGACCTCCAGCTTTTCGCCTTTTGTCCACCACAGCCAGTCGCGGCAGTTTCCGGGCGTCCACGCCAACCCCGGAATGTCGAGCCAGTCGGCATGGCCTTGCAGGCAGACGACGAGAAAACCACCGCCCTGCAGATAGGCGTTCAGCTGCTGCGCATGGGCAAGCGGCGCCTCCGCATCCATGGCATCCGGCATGATCACGGCCGCGTAGACGGACAGATCGACCTTCGGCAGGTCGTGGATATAGATGAGGTCATCGATGTAGTGCCGGAAATCCTGGAAACTTCTGAGCTGCCAGCTGTTACCCCAGTGGATATAGGCGATGCCTTTCCCGGTCATGGTTGCGTCAGCCATCGTGATTTACTCTATCGTGACGGAACACCGGGGCGTAGGTATGCTTGGCCAACCCGGCGAAATCCGCACGCGCGACCGGCAGGTCGTAGAGGACCGTCAGGTTTTCGGCGCTTAGTGCGTCGGCTGTCGGTCCGCAGACATAGCTGCTTTCGCTCGACATCAGTAGAACATCGCTGGCGATCTCCACCGCGTGCTGCGGCATATGTGTGGAAAAGACGATCGTCATGTCGTGAGCTTCGCGCAGGTGCTCCAGCAAGCTCAGAACCTTGTTCTGGTTCTTATAGTCGAGCGCCGCGCAGGGCTCATCGAGCACCAGCAACTCGCATTCCGATGCGAGCGCCTGCGCGATCATCACGAGCTGTCGCTGGCCGCCGCTCAGCGAATTGAAGGCCTGTGGCTCCAGATCCTCGATGGCGAGCATGCGGAAGTAGTGCCGCACAATCTCGTAGTCCCGCCGTCCAGGCGCGCCGAACAGGCCGAGGTGACGGCCTCGTCCCATCAGGACGATGTCGAGCGCGGAATAGGAAAACGGCACTTCAAACAGCTGTGGCACGAAGCCTACCTGCCCGCCGATCCGAAGCCGCCCGGACTTCGGCTTTATGACGCCGATCAGGGTGTTGATAAGGGTGGTCTTGCCGACCCCGTTGGCACCGAGCACGGCCAAGGTCCGTCCACGCGCGAGGCTCAGGCTGTAGCCCTGCAGGATGGTCCTGCCGCCGCGCTCGATGATGAGATCGTTTGCCTCAATCACTGGACCATCCTCCCTTCGCATGCAGGCGGCGCAGGACTACTGCAAAGACGGGAACGCCGATCAGCGCGGTGATGATGCCAAGCGGGATTTCAGCGGTTGTCACGGTGCGCGCCAGATTGTCGACCATCAGCAGGTAGATCGCGCCGAGAACACCGGATACCGGCAGCAGCCGCTGGTGATCGGCGCCGACGAGCGCGCGGGCGACATGCGGAATGACGAGGCCGACCCAGCCGATGATGCCCGAGGTCGCGACCACGCCCGCCGAGATGAGCGCAGAGGCGATCAGGATGATCCATTGCACCAGTACGACCCGGGTGCCGAGCGCGCGTGCCTTCTCCTCACCGAGCGACAGGATGTTGATCTGGAAGCGCAGAAGATAAATGGCTACGGCCGAGGGCACCACCGCCACGGCGACCAGTAGCACATCCAGATAGTTGCTGGAGGCTATGCTACCCATCAGCCAGTAGGTGATGGCGGGCAGCTTCTGGAAAGGATCGGCCAGCAGCTTGGCAATGGAGATCGCAGCCGAAAAGAAGGCCGATATGACCACACCCGCCAGAACCAGCGTCAGCATGCTCGTGCGACCCCGAACGGTCGACAGCAGTTTGACGAGAAACACGCTGCCGATGCCGAAGACGAACGCCATGGCCAACAGGATATAGCCCTGCAATCCGAGCAGGATCGCAAGGGTCCCGCCGAAGCCGGCGCCGGACGTCACGCCGATGATGCCTGGATCCACCAGCGGATTGCGAAACAGCCCCTGAAGGGCGGCGCCTGAAACGGAGAGGCCGAAGCCGACGATGATGGCCACCATGATGCGCGGCAGACGGACCTGTTCGACGACGACTTCGAGCACCGGGTCCCAATAGGGAATGACCAGCGGATGGATATTGTCGATCAGGATATAGGCGACGTCTTGTACCGACAGGTCATAACGCCCGATCGTCACCGAATAGAGGACGACGACGACCAGCAGACAGATGAGGGCCGGCAGGACGGAAACCGAAGCCAGTTTCCGGCCGGCCCAGCCCGTTTGCTGCGCCTTAGCCGAAGAGGTCGACATACTTGTCCGCCGGCGCGTTGCTTTCGGATTCGAGGATGGCCTTGACCTGATCGTCCGTCAGCTTGGCACCGTAGAGCAGCTCATAGACGCCAGCGATCTGCTTCCTGAACTCCGGTGCGTAGTCGGCGCCGTGGGCAATGGCCGCCAACCATTCAGAGGTCAGGAAGATTTCCGGCGCATCGGGCGTGCGGGCGAAGACCGGCTGCTTGTAGACGCGCTTGTCCTTGACCGCCTTCAGGCTCGACAGAACTGGATTGTCGAAGAAATCCTTGGGGTTGAGGTCGTCGGCATAGGCCGGGATGACGATGATGTCGGGGTTCCAGACGAGCAGCTGTTCAAAATCGACGGTGCGCCACCATTCGCCGGTATTGTCGGCCGCCGGATTGCTGACGCCGCTGAGCGCGAGGTTCTGCGAGCCGTTGGCGATAACCTGGATCTGGTCAGCCACCTTGTCGATGTGAAGCACCTTGGGAAGGGCGGACGTATCGAGCTTCGCGACCTTGCCGTCGAGTGTCTTCAACGTGTCGGTCTGTGCCTTCAGGATCGCCTGGGCGCGGTCGTTGCGACCCGTCATGTAGCCGGTCAGGGTGAGGTAGTCGAGCCGGTCCTGCTCCGTGCAGCACTGCCAGCCGACGACCGTGAGGCCGACGCGCTCCAGCGGCTCGATGAGCTTTTCGTCATGGGCCCACTGGATCACTGCGTCCGGCTTCTGCGCTAGGATCGCCTCGACATTCGGCACGAAGCCGTCCTGGGCGGCGCTGGCCTCGATCTTCGCCATTTCCGGCAGCATTTCCGCATAGATGCCCTTGGCGAAGTAACGCACCAGCGAATCCTTGTTCATGCCTGCGATATTGTCCGCCTTGGCATCGATCGAGCGGTAGATGATCGGCGCGGACCGGACGATCGTGACGACGCGCTCCGGCGGCTTTGCGAAGGTGATCGTCTTACCCCGGTGATCGACAAACGAACTCTCGGCATGGAGGGCGCCAGGCAGGAGAAGAAAAAGCGAAAACACCAATTTTGGCAATGGCTTGAGGCGGCAGGACATGGAGCGTTCCCTTGGCTGGCGCGCTGGTGTCTTGTGAGGAAGCATCGGCGCGATGATTTCATGAGTTAACTAGTCAAGTTAACTGGTCATGTCCAGAGTGTTTGAGGTGCCGCGGGACGGTTTTGGGGCAATTGTGCGCCGAGGCAAGCGCCAGCGCCAATGCGTTTCAGGCCGAGACTGCAAGGGGTCAGCCCATGCCCGGGACTTTCCAGAAAGAGGCGGATATCCTCGGGTATCGCCGATCCGCATCGAACGTCGTCAACGAGCTGCCTGGCATATCGGCGATGTCGAGGCAGCATGCCATCCTTTGACGTTCTATGGTCTGCCGTAGGCGCCGCCAGCACCGGTGATGGCGGCGAGGAAGCTCGCAAGCCCGGCTGAGCGCAGTGGCAGGTACTGTTTGCCCTGCTCGCGGCACAGGCGTTTCACCAGGCCGACGGCGGTGTGGCTGATGTGGTCGACCGGAAAAAGGATCGTCGCTGCCTGTCCGACGAGCGCAGGCAAAAGCGTCGTGCTGTCTTCCATGCCGCCATCATGAAGGAGGAGGCCGACCTTGCGGTCTTCCGCGCAAGCCCGCAGATGGTCGAAGAGATTGCGGCGCCCGCCGACATAAAGCACCGGCCCGTCAAGGTGCGCAGGTGTGTGGTTGAGGCCTGCCTTGAGATGCGCAGCAATCGCCGCTTCGAGGGCCTCATTCTCCCGCAGGACCGCGTGATTGAGATCCCGCAACTGTTCCAGTTCGCGTTGCAGGGCGCCGCATTTCTCCTCTGAAGCGGCGAGGTGATGTGAAATGGCATCGTCGCGGCTCGCCCCCGCCTTTGCGCTGCCGGATTGGCCGGCTTCGATACATGCTCGCGGCGTGGATAATGCTACGACCGCCTCCGCCTGGATGGCCCGTTCCTCGACCTGCCGGAGGCGCCTTTGCAAGCCGATGCGCTCCTCGGCGGCCGCCTTTAGGCGCGTCTCCTGCCGGGCGGTTCTGTCCCGGGCCTGTTCGAGTTCCTTTTCCAACCGGGTCAGCCGGGCGATATCGAGACGGCTGGCGCTGCCAACGAGGTGGGACAGCATGTGGACTTCGCCGAAGATATCGCGGAGCAGGGCCGCCGGGCTTGCCGGACTGCTCATCAGTGCCCAGTAGGGGCCGGCAATGTCGCCGCGGTCGAAGGATTCCCGCCAGATGGCGCGAAGCTCCTCCTCGTCCGCCTGGCGGGGAATGCGCTTGACGCTACTCTCGTGGCGCTTGTCGAGCGCCTTGTTGAGGAGCTTGGCCGCCTGATCCCGCTGGCCGGCGAGGCGGACGCCGCGGCCGTGCAGGGTATGGTCCGTCGCCAGGCGCGCATCGTCCTGGCCGGCCTTGAGGAGGGCCTGGCGAAGCTCGCCTGTCGTCAGGCAAGTCCCGACGATCGAGCAGTGGAACGTGGACGGAATATCCCAGGTACGTAGCCGGTGTGCACCGATCCTGGGTGCACTGCCATCCGGCCGCGTTGCAAAAGGCGGGAGGGGGGCGCCGTGGGATCTGAGACGGGGCAATGTGGGCATGGGAGTTCCGATCTGTAGATATGTTGCTGGCGAACCCGCGCTTACGCGGCCGTTGTCGCCACGCTTTGCTGAAGGTCCATGCCGAAACGCATTTGCCAGTAGAGAGTGAGGATGTGATCGCGTGTCAGGGGCGCGAGCGGCAGTGCCGGGGCTTCCTGGAGCGGTACCCAGATCGCCTCTTCTATTTCGACCGCCGGCGTGATGATCTCATCGTGTAGCTGGATCCGGAAGACGTGGGCCACGACCAGGTGGTCCGGCACGTTCGCCGCGTCCGCCTCGAAGCAGCCGAAGGGCGTCATGCGTGAAGGCGAGATCTTCAGGCCAAGTTCCTCGTGGAGTTTCCGGGCAAGTGTCGCCTTCGGCGTTTCGGCACCCTCGATCTTCCCGCCGCTTTGCAAGTAGACCGGCATGCCCCGCTTTCGAACGAGGAGTGTGTCGCCATTGTCCCGGAGGATCAGCGCGACGGTGACCCGGATTTCTCCACGCATATCGTTCTCCAGCAGGGCGTCCGCAAACGAAAACCGTCTTGAACCGCCAAACCGCGAAGGTGCTTTCCTTCCGCGGTTAAATCCATTTCGTTATATTTATATAAACATAACGAAATGGGAAGGCATGTGTTGATCAAGCATTGTCAATTTCGGCTGGGAATCGGTTCCGGCTCATATTTTCTGCTGTTTGAGCGGACGCCGTTTGCTGATTGAGTGGAGAATCAGCGGATGTGCCAGTCATTGCAGCGCGCGAGCCTCGCGCCGGAAGGCTCTGCAGTCGATGCGATCAAGGTTGGCGGAGCGGACGTCCAGATCCGGCTGTGATCACGTCAGCCCATTGGCGGTCGATCCGGCTGATGGGCCGAAGCGAGGGCGAAGCGGTGTTGCACGATGCTCATCTCTGCCGGTAATGATTCCAGCCCCGCCGGAGGTTTTTGGGCGGGCAGATTAAATCAGCGGGGAGCATTTTTTGGGCAGATGCGCTTGGATCATAGCGCCGTCATTTGCTGCGCGTGCCGAGCTACATTGACGCCATGTCATCCAAGAGGTTCTGCGCCAGCTCGCTGATCGCCACTTCCGCTTCTTCCTGCGTCCACCCGGCCGCTTCGGCGCGTCTTGTCAGGCCCAGCAAAACTGGCGGCAGTTTGCCGCCAGCGGTCTCCGCGACGTCCTCTGGCGTCAACTCCGTTGCAAGCTCAAGGAAGACTGGTTCGAGAGCTTCCTGGCAAGCAATGTCCCTGTCAGGGTAAGGCCCCGCACTGCGCGGTTTGTTCAATTTCAACATGGGACTCTCATCTTATGCCGCGTTCTACCGGAGCGGCTAAGCAGCATTCGCCGGCAAGGCATGCGTCCTGTCAACGTTCATGGCAATCATCGCGTTATTCTTTCAGGCTCGCACCAGGCAGCGAGCAGAAC
>NZ_JBQVPI010000037.1:0-40475 GCF_052438155.1 Shinella sp.
GCATCACACCCGCACAGAAACTGAAAATGGCCGCGTGAATTCTACCGTAGAGCCCCGTTAAGAACGGGGGGATTACCTTGCCTGATGCTGAGCAGGGTGCCGACCGTTGGCACCTGATGGAAAATTCCAGCCGGGCGCTTCTCGATGCAGTCGGCAAGTCGATGCGCCAGATCAGGCAGGCGGTCGGCAGCAATGTCGTTGATCCCAAGCTTTTGACCTACGCTGAGAAACTGCAATACGAGGGGTATCTGCGCCGCCAAGAGACGAACGAGGCGATCCGGGAGCTGTCGAAGAAAGGGAACTCAATTCGACAGATCGTCCGGCAAACCGGCCACAGCCGGAAGATTGTCCGTGACGTTTTGTGGGGCCAGCGCCTCGATGTCTTCCGAACACGGTCCAGCTCACTGGATAGCTGGCTGCCGTGGGTCAATAGCCGCTGGGACGAAGGCGTGAGGAACGCCTTGGCGCTCTGGCGAGAGATGAAAGCAAAGGGCTTTCCAGGGCAGAGCGGTGTCGTCTCGCAATGGGCTCAGCGACGACGTCTTGCCGAGAAGGCTAACCAGAGTGGGCTTGCGCGAACGCCATCGGCGCGGGTCATCGCCCGGCTGATGACAACCGCACGCGATGATCTGGCAAAATCCGAGGCGATCTTGGTGGCGGCAATCGAAGTGAACGTTCCGGAACTGGTATTAGCCCGCACAGCCATTGGCGACTTCCAATCCATGATCCGCTCGAAGACAGCACAAAAGCTCGATGAATGGCTTGAATCATCGTGCACAACGTCGTCGGACGACCTTCCTGCAAATTTACGCAAAATTATACCTCTATAAAATCTATAAAAATAATAGCTTTTCTGTTTCCACACGTCACGAACTTCTAGTGTTCCCTGCAATTGAGGTCCGGGTAACACCAATGACGAAAACCATACGTTTTAACGCCTTCGAAATGAACTGCGTCGGCCACCAGTCGCCGGGGCTTTGGCGTCATCCGCGCGACCGGTCCTGGGAATACAAGGATCTCGAATACTGGACCGACCTCGCGAAGCTCCTGGAAACAGGCTTCTTCGAGTCGATCTTCATCGCGGATGTGATCGGCTATTACGACGTCTACAAAGGCAATCTGGACAATGCGCTTCTGCAAGGCGTGCAGATCCCGGTCAACGATCCCTTGCAGCTCGCCAATCCCATTGCGCAGGCCACAAAGCACCTCGGCATCGGCATTACCGCGTCCACGAGCTTCGAGCATCCCTACACTTTCGCGCGCCGCCTTTCGACGGCGGACCACCACACGAAGGGTCGCGTCGGCTGGAACATCGTAACATCCTATCTCGAAAGCGGCGCAAAGAATGTCGGGCAGGGCGGTCTTCGCTCGCACGACAATCGCTATGACGTGGCGACGGAATATGTCGAGGTTCTCTACAAGCTGCTTGAGGGAAGCTGGGAAGAAGGCGCCGTCATTCGCGACAAGGAGCGCGGCATCTTTGCCGACCCCGCGAAAATCCACGAGATCGGCCACAAGGGCAAATATTTCGACGTGCCGGGCTACCATCTGAGCGAACCCTCGCCCCAGCGCACGCCGGTGCTCTTTCAGGCGGGCGCATCGGGCGCGGGAAAGGAGTTTGCGGCCGGTCATGCTGAATGCGTCTTCATCTCCACGCCGCTCAAGGACGCGACGCGCGCCTACGTGTCGGATATCCGCCAGCGCGCCGCCGCGCAGGGGCGTGATCCCAAGAAGATCCTGATCTATGCGATGGCCACGATCATCGTCGATGAGACGGATGCCAAGGCGCGTGCCAAATATGAGGAATACGTCAAATACGCCTCCTATGATGGTTCTCTGGTGCTGATGTCCGGCTGGACCGGCATCGACTTCGGACAATACCGGCCGAATGATACGGTCAAGAAGGTCAAGACCAACGCCATCATCTCAGCCGTCGAAAATCTGTCCGAAGGCAACAAGGTCTGGACGATCGAGGAACTGGCGAAATGGGGCGGCATCGGTGGTCTCGGGCCGCTCTTTGTCGGCTCCCCGAGGACGATTGCCGACCTGTTGCAGGAGTGGGTCGCGGAAACCGATATTGACGGCTTCAATCTCGCCTATGCGCTGGCGCACGAAAGCTTCGCCGACGTGATCGGCTATGTCGTGCCGGAACTGCAAAGGCGAGGTGTCTATGCAACCGGCTACAGAGAAGGCACGCTGCGCGACAAGCTGTTCGGCGATGGACCTTATCTGCCGGAAAGCCATCCGGCTCACCGTTTCCGCGACATCGAAAAGGTAAAGCGCGAGGAGGCTCAAAGGGCTTCCGACGAGGCGGCCTGATGACCATCTAGTTTCAAGACCGGCTGCACGGCCGGAAACATCCCAGTGCAGGCAGACCGGACGCCAGATCCTCCGATTTGGCGAAAGCTGGGTCGTGTCTGCCGCCAGAGGAAATGACGGAGCATGACCCGATGAACGCATCCGCGGTAGCAGCCTTGGAAGTCAGAAATGTCTCGCTGTCCTTCAAGGGCGTGAAGGCGATTTCCGACCTCACGTTCCAGGTCGAGCGTGAGGAAATCTGCGCCTTGATCGGCCCCAACGGGGCGGGCAAAAGCTCTCTCCTGAACATTTTGAACGGCGTCTACGTGCCGGATTCGGGCGAAATCGTCTTCGAGGGCGAGCACTTCCGGCGCATGCAGCCACTGGAGGCGGCCAGGCGCGGGATCGGCCGCGGGTTCCAGAACAACGCCCTCTTTTCGGGCATGAGCGTGCTCGACAATGTGATTGCCGGCTTGTCGCGCCATTCACGCGTAACGCTTCTCGAAGAAGCCTTCCGGCTCCCACGTGCCCTGAACGAGGAGCGGCAGTTTCGTGAACGGGCGCAGGAGGTGTTGCACCTCTTCGACTTGGAAAAACATGCGGCAACCCTGGTCGGCACGCTGCCCTACGGTGTGCAGAAGAAGGTGGAGATCGCCCGCGCCATTGTGGCGAAGCCTCGCCTTTTGCTGCTCGACGAGCCGCTCGCCGGCATGAATT
This sequence comes from Shinella sp., assembly GCF_052438155.1. NCBI lineage: Bacteria > Pseudomonadati > Pseudomonadota > Alphaproteobacteria > Hyphomicrobiales > Rhizobiaceae > Shinella > Shinella sp. Next base: position 3,016 of record NZ_JBQVPI010000037.1, read on the forward strand.
CGGCTGAGAAGCATGAGATCGCGGCGATCATCGCGCGGCTCAACAAGGATCTCAAGCTTACCGTCGTGCTGATCGAGCACGATATCGGCATCGTCCTGAAGCTCGCCCACCATGTCGTCGTGCTCGATTACGGCCGCAAGCTTGCCGATGGACCACCGGAGACGATCCGCGACAACCCGGACGTCATTGCCGCCTATCTCGGTTCCGACCACGCGGAGGCCGCAGCATGAACATGTTCCTCGAAACATTGATCGGCGGTCTGCTCGCCGGCACCATGTATTCGCTCGTCGCGATCGGCTTCGTGCTGATCTACAAGGCATCCGGCGTCTTCAACTATGCACAGGGCTCCCTTCTCCTCTTCGCTGCCCTGACCTTCGTCACGTTGACCGACAACGGCGTGCCGGCAATCGGCGCTATTGCGGTGACCATTGCTCTTCTGGTGCTGACGGCCGTCGCCATCGAAAAGCTGCTGCTGCGGCCATTGACCAACCGCAGCCCGATGACGCTCTTCATGGCGACGCTCGGCCTCTCCTATGTCGTGGAGGGCGTGGCGCAGGGCATCATGGGATCGCAGGTGCGCGCACTCGACCTCGGCATCGAGGACCTGCCGATCTTCGTCGGCGACATCATGATCAGCCAGTTCGACCTGATTGCCGCCGGCGTTGCGCTCGCGATCGTCGTCGTCCTGTCGCTGCTGTTCAACCGCACGCGCATCGGTATTCAGCTGCGCAGCGTTGCGGACGATACGCGGGCAGCACTGTCGCTCGGCATCGATATCAACCGCATCTGGCAGATCGCCTGGGCGGTCGCGGGACTGGTGGGCCTCGTCGCCGGCCTTCTCTGGGGCGCCCGCCAGGGTGTGCAGTTTTCGCTCTCGCTCGTCGTGCTCAAAGCGCTGCCCGTCCTCATCATCGGCGGCTTCACCTCCATCCCCGGTGCCATCGTCGGCGGGCTTATCGTCGGTGCGGGGGAGAGTCTGGCCGAGACCTATATCGGTTCCTATCTCGGCGGCGGCATCACGCCCTGGTTCGCCTATGTGCTGGCCCTCGTTTTCCTCTTCATCCGCCCGGCCGGTCTGTTCGGCGAACGACAAATCGAAAGGGTTTGATCCATGTCCGAGATAGATTTGCGCGTTGCCGTCGATCCGGTGGATAGCATCGGTCTCAAGGCCGTCGGCGCGACGGTACTTGTTGGGCTGCTCCTCACCGCTCCCTTTCTTGCGTCGGAATACTGGATCAACGCGATCATCGTGCCGTTCCTGATCCTCTCGCTTGCTGGGCTCGGCCTCAATCTCCTGACCGGCTATGCGGGGCAACTCTCGCTTGGTGCAGGCGCCTTCATGATGGTCGGTGCCTACGCGACCTTCGCGCTCCAGCTTCGCGTGCCGGATTTGCCGCTCCCGCTGGCGTTGATCGTCGCCGGCATCATTTCCGGCGCGGTGGGCCTGGCGTTCGGCCTTCCATCGACGCGCATCAAGGGTTTCTACCTGATTGTCAGCACGCTGGCGGCGCAGTTCTTCTTCGAATGGCTGTTCCTGAAGTTTCCGTGGTTCTACAACGGCAATTCATCGGCGACGATTGCACTTTCGCGTGGACTGTCCTTCTTCGGGCTCGATGCAAACGCGCCCCACGGTCGCTACTTCCTGACGCTGGGCATCGTCGCCCTCCTGACACTGCTCTCCTTCAATCTGGTGCGCAGCCAGACGGGGCGCAACTGGATGGCGATCCGCGACATGGATACTGCCGCCGCCGTCATCGGCGTGCCGATCTTCCGAGCCAAGCTTCAGGCATTTGCCGTGTCGAGCTTCATTCTCGGCATTGCCGGGGCGCTCTGGGCCTTCGCCTATCTCGGCTCTGCTAGCGTTCAGAGTTTCGGCCTCACGCGCTCCTACCAGATCCTCTTCATCATCATTATCGGCGGCCTCGGCACCATTCGCGGCGCCTATCTCGGCGCGGCCTTCGTCAGCCTGCTTCCTTTGGCACTCGACTGGCTGTTCCAGCACCTGTTCAGCGGCCATGTCGATGCGGGCCTGCTCCAGAACATCCAGAAAGCGATCTTCGGCATCCTCATCATCTGGTTCCTCATCAAGGAGCCGGAGGGGTTGTCGCGGCTACTCGGCTTGCGACGTGCGCAGGGCGCGCGCCGCCGTCTCTTCCCGTCTTGAGCCCCATCTTCCCATCACGATCCCAGGAGTTGAAACCATGAAACGACTGCTTATCGCCGCGCTCCTTGCCGGCACCGTCTTCTCCGGCATTGCCCCAGCCTCTGCCGCTGATGTCAGCCAGTACATTCCGCTGCCGACCTATCGCGTCGGTGCCTACGCCTCCTCGGGTGAACTCTGGTGGGCCGGCGAGCGCGACTATTTCCGCTACATCAACGAGGTCGAAGGCGGCGTCGAGGGCGTAAAGCTCAACTACGAAGAGTTCGAGACCGAATGGAGCCCGGACCGCACCGTCGAGGTCTATGAGCGCGTGAAAGCCGGCAAGGACGGCTCGCCGCTCGCCTTCTTCTTCACCCACGGCACGCCGGCGACCTATGCCCTTCTCGAAAAGGCCGCCGCCGACAAGATCCCGTTGATCGATCCGGCCGGCGGCAAGACGGAGACGGTCGACGGAACGGTGTTCCCCTATGCCTTCCCGCTGTTGTTCAGCTATTACAGCCAGGCCTCGACCGGCATCAACTATATCGCCGAAAAGGTCGGCGGTTTCGACAAGCTCAAGGGCCTGAAGATTGCGACTGTCTATCATGACAGCGCCTATGGCCGCGCCAGCCAGCCTGCCGTCGATCTGCTCGCCAAGACATACGGCTTCGAGAACATCCAGATCCCGGTCGCCGATCCCGGCAACGAGCAGTCGCCGCAGTGGCGCCAGATCCGCGAAGAGAAGCCGGATTGGATCTTCCTGCGCACCTGGGGCGTCTCGACCGTCGTCGCGCTCAAGACGGCGCAACGCTTCGGCTTCCCGGCCGACCACATCATCGGCGACGTCTGGGCGGGTTCCGAATCCGATGCGATCCCGGCCGGCACGGCGGCGATCGGCTATTCGGCGCTCGCTCCCTATCCGGGCGGCACGGATTTCGAGATCCACAAGCGCCTGAAGGCCGAGATCCTCGACAAGGGCAAGTCGGACCTGCGCGATCCAAAACTCTTCGGCGCGGTCAACTACAATATCGGCCTCGTCAATGCGGCGCTGGCCGTCGAGGCCCTGCGCACCGGTTACAAACATTTTGGCGCGCGGCCGCTGAATGGTGAGGAAGGCCGTTGGGCCTTCGAGCACCTGACCATCGATGACAAGCGGCTTGAGGAAATCGGCTTCAAGGGCCTGCTCCAGCAGATCCAGATCACCCCGACCGACCACGAGGGCGGCGGCGCGGCGCGTATCCAGAGCTGGGACGGTGCGAAGTGGGTTCTCCAGACCGACTGGATCAAGGCCGACCACGAACTGCTCAACCCGCTGATCAAGGAGGGTGCCGCCGCCTATGCCAAGGAGAACGGTATCACGCCGCGCACACCGGAAACCGAAACCAACTGATCTTTGCGTGAGGGCGTGGCGCTAGCCCACGCTCTCTATCGGCACCAGGAGACAATCATGTTCAAGACGTTATTGCGCAGTGCAATTGCACTCGCCGCTTCCGCTCTGGTCTTTGCGAGCGCGGCGCAGGCCGTCGACACGACGCCAGGACCCGACAGCGACAAGCAGTTCTTCCCGATCGCGAGCTATCGTGTCGGGCCCTACGCGGCCTCCGGCGCATCGATCTGGGCGGGCATTATCGACTACTATCGCTACGTCAACGAAGTGGAGGGCGGCATCAACGGCGTTCCGATCGTCTGGCAGGAATGCGAGACGGAATGGACGGCGGAAAAGGGTATCGAGTGCTATGAGCGTTTCAAGCGCGGCCTGAATGGCGCCCCTGTCTCGGCTTATTTCCCGAACGGCGCTCCGGCCGCCTATGCGCTCTCCGATCGCGCGGCGCAGGACAAGATCTCGCTGGTCACGCTCGCCTATGGCCGGACGGAAGCGACCGACGGTCGCGTCTTCCCCTATATCTTTCCCGTCATGGTGACCTTCTACAGCGAAGCCTCCGCCGTGGTGAATTACATCGCGGAAAAGGAAGGCGGCTTCGACAAGCTCAAGGGCAAGAAGATCGCCACCGTTTACCACGACAGCGCCTATGGTCGAGAAACCCTCGATCCCTTAGAACTGTTTGCCGAAAAATACGGCTTCGAAAACATCCAGATCCCGGTTGCCGATCCCGGCAGCGAGCAGTCCTCTCAGTGGCGCCAGGTGCGCGAACAGAAGCCTGACTGGGTCTTCCTCAGAACCTGGGGCGTCTCGACGCCGGTCGCGATCAAGACCGCGCAGCGCTTCGGCTTCCCGGCGGATCGCATCATCGGCGATGTCTGGGCCTCGTCCGAGGAAGACGTCATTCCGGCCGGCGACGCCGCCAAGGGCTATCTGGCTCTCACGCCATACCCCGCCGGTGCCGACTTCGAAATCCACAAGCGCCTGAAGCAGCACATCATCGATACCGGCAAGTCGGACCTGCGCGACACCAAGGCCTTTGGCAGCGTCTATTACAATTCCGGGCTCGTCAATGCGCTGATCTCGGTCGAGATCGTCCGTCAGGCGCAAGCGAAATTCGGCAACCGGCCGATCACCGGCGAAGAAGGCCAGTGGGCGCTCGAACAGTTGAAGTTCGACGACGCAGCACTCGAAAAGGCGGGCTTCCTGGGGCTTGTCCAGAACCTGCAGCTGACACCGGCCGACCATGAGGGTGGCGGCGCCGTGCGCGTGCAACAATGGACCGGCAGCAACTGGAACCTCGTCAGCGACTGGGTTCAGGCTGATCGCGACACGCTGCGTCCGCTGATCGACGCGAAGTCCGCCGCCTATGCCAAGGAAAACGGCATCACGCCGCGTGACGTCGGCACCAACTGATGGCCGAACGACCGGGGCGGACAACCGCCCCGGTCTCTCAAGGAGATTTGGATATGAGCCTTCTGCATGAACCGATCGCGCCCAAGAGCGTCGAAAAAAGCCTGCTCGACGTCTCCGGCATCGAAGTCGTCTATGGGGGCGCTATCCTGGCCGTCGCGGATGTTTCGCTGACGGTCGGAACAGGGGAGATCGTCGCCCTCCTCGGTGCGAACGGTGCCGGCAAAAGCACGGTGTTGAAGGCGATTTCCGGTCTGGCAGCCGCCGACAGAGCGACCGTGCGCCGGGGGCATATACGCTTTGATGGTGTCGATATCCTAGGCATCCCGGCCAACCGACGAACGGCGCTGGGCATCGTGCATGTGCTTGAGGGGCGGCACGTCTTTCCCCACCTTACAGTCGAGGAGAACCTGCTCACCGGTGCGTTCCTCCATCGGCCGGGACGGCGCGAACTGTTGCGCCAGATCGATGATGTCTACGCGTGGTTTCCCCGCCTCAAGGACAAACGCCGAACCCAGGCCGGCCTAACTTCAGGCGGCGAGCAACAGATGCTGGCCATCGGGCGGGCCCTTCTTACGCAGCCAAGGCTGGTTCTCCTCGATGAACCGTCGATGGGGCTTGCCCCGCGTATCGTTCAGGAAATCTTCCAGATCGTCGAGCGGCTCAACCGAGAAAAAGGCGTGGCCTTCCTTCTCGCCGAACAGAACGCGGCGCTGTCCCTTGCCCATGCCACGCGAGCCTATGTCCTTGATAGCGGACACGTGGCGCTAAAGGGCGATTCTGCCGAACTCGCCCGGCGCAATGACCTCCACCAGATCTATCTCGGAGGGGAGGCCCGAACGTCCGCCCCTTCCAACGACCAATATGAAACGCATGTCCATGTCACAGATCAATCGCGGTTGGGGCGAAGGCCCCTCGGAGCGCTACGAATGCCTGGCCGAAAAGTGCCGACCCATCTTCGCTGATATCTTCAGTCGGCGCAGTCGAGCGCGAACTCAACCGGAGACTGCCCACCGAGGAAATCGTCTGACTAAAACGAGTCCAGTTTGGCGCCCTCCGGGTGCCAGAGGCCGAAGGCTGTTGATTTCCACTGCGAGCTGACCCGGGCGGGTATGCGGCCGGGTCAGCTCGCAGTGGAAATCAACAGCGCGTTGGTTGAATTTCGAGGAAATGCCAGCACGCGGCCTTGCCGTTGGCCCTGCAAGTCCAGCAGCGATGGCCGATGGAACTGCTGCCGACAAGGAGCGTGCGGTTGCCACTGCGCATATAGATCCAACGAAAACTGGCTTTGCAACGCTTACATGGAGATCCGGTAGGTGGAAAAAGACCGTCGTTACCGCAGAGTAGTATCTGGATAATTCCACCTTGCTCCTCGCTTCAAGGCTGTCAACCGGCGCCTACAATTGATCCTTTATCGACGTCCAATTTCTGACGTAATTTCTATGATGTTCAGGTCTCCCAAGGACTGTAGTTTCGAGCAGATCGCGTCTCCTACGACCATACATTTCTAGCTCGAGGAGTTTGAGCTTGATGACCGAGCCTTCCGTCTGGCTGTTAGACGAAGATCTCGCTCTAAAAACAACAAAGCAAAGAATAATAGTGACTTAGCATTTTCAGCCTTTCGCTCATTGCTCCGGGTCACCGGTTCGATTCCTTTCAAGAGCTGCGGATCGCACATCAGACCCAACACCCTCCACCTCGATACCGACGTCGCGAGAGCGGGGTGGAGTGATCGATTGCCGTTCATATCAACACTTCAGAGTTATATCAGGCCACCGACCAATCCCGACGTCAATCCGAAAGCCGCCATCAGCAAGACGACCATCCACGGCGGGAGCTTCCAGGCCGTCAGCAACAGGAAGCCTGCGAGCGCCAAGGCGAAATCCACCGGGGCGAGGACGGCGCTCGTCCATACCGGATCGTAGAATGCCGCGCCAAGAATGCCGACCACGGCGGCGTTCGCGCCGCGCATGGCAGCCTGCGCCAGTGGGCGGACGCGCACCATGTCCCAGAACGGCAAGACGCCATAGGCGAGAAGGCCACCCGGCAGAAAGACCGCAACGAGGGCGATCGCCGCGCCGACAAATCCGTTCGGGTCTGGGCCCATGACCGCGCCGAGATAGGCGGCGAAGGTGAACAGCGGACCCGGAACCGCCTGGGTGAGGCCATAGCCGGCGAGGAACGTTTCATTCGATACCCAGCCCGGGGCGACAACCTCGGCCTGCAGCAGCGGCAGCAGCACATGGCCGCCGCCAAAGACCAGCGCACCGGCGCGATAGAAGGCGTCGAAAAGCGCGAGCGCCTGGTTTCCCGTGACGCTCGCCAGGATGGGCGGAAGAATGAGCAGAACGGCGAAGATGACGAGCGCGATCGCACCGGCGCGTTTGGTGACGGGATAGTCCAGATGTCCGGTGACGGGTCCGCCCTGCGACCGGCAAAGCCACAGGCCCGCAAGCGCGCCGACCAGGATCGCCGCGATCTGGCCGAGCATGCCGATCGGAGCGACCGTGATCCAGACGGCGGCCAGAGCAATCCCGATGCGCTGGCGGTCGGGCGTCAGGTTCTTCGCCATGCCCCAGATAGCTTGCGCGACGATCGCGACGGCCACCAGTTTGAGGCCGTGGATGATGCCCTCGGCGACCCGGCCGGTAAACGCCGAGGCGCCGAGCGCGAAGACAAACAGCACCAGCGCGGAGGGCATCGTGAATCCGAGCCAGGCGGCGAGGCCGCCCAGCAGGCCGTTGCCGCGCATGACGCCCAAGGTGAAGCCGACCTTGCTGGAGGCCGGGCCTGGAAGGAACTGAGAGAGGGCGACAAGATCCGCATATGCGCTTTCCGTGAGCCATCGGCGACGCACCACGAGTTCATCGCGAAAGTAGCCGAGATGGGCGATCGGCCCGCCGAAGGAGACGAGTCCCAGCTTGACAAATGCGCCGAATATCTCCGCAAATGATCCCGTTTCGCTCGCCGACCGACCGACTTCCACGCTCATGATCGCTTTTCTCCCCAGGTCGTCGAACCGAATTCATCGAAGCCGGACGACTATAGTGTTCGTGGATGGCCCCGCGCATGAGGGGCCATCCATCTAATCCTTGTCCCGGTCTTTAAACCGGGAAAGCTTTTGCTACCATCACGCCATTGTCGTCATCGACCTTACTTTCTGGCGCCTGACGCGATGGACTCATCCACATTGTTGCGACCTGCCGGCAGGAATGGCGGAGCGGAAAACCTGTCGGACTTGAAGGCTGCGATCTGGGCCTGGGTTTCGGGCTCCAGCAGGAACCGGACAAATGCCTTGGCGCCTTCCACATTGGCTTGCGGAAACCGTTCAGGGTTCACGACGTCGGCCACCATCAGTCGCGACATGATCGGGCCGTCGGGCAAAACCATGCTCAACTGCGTATCGCCGGTCTTTTCCTGCCAGTCCTTGAACGCAGTGGCGCCCCAGACCGAGTAGGCGTTCTTGCTGGCGGCCGCTTCGGCCACCTTGGCGTTTTTTACATCGAGATCGAGATACCAGCCTTCGCGATCGGGGGAGCCGGCCGCGTGCCAGAGCGTTTCGACGGCATAATTATGGGAGGCGTCCTTGTTCATGATGAACGGAGAGCGGCTTTCGGCGATGCGCCGGAAGATCTCGACCGGATCGGTCAGGCCGGCCACCTTGGCAGGATCTCCCTCGGGAATGATGAAGCCGTCCCGGCTTGACAGGACAGCCTCGGGCCAAAGCCCGTAACCTTCCTGCACGAAGGGCTCCACCCCGAGATGAGCATGGCCGAAGTGAGACAGGATGACGTCCGCCTTTCCAGCCTTGGCGTCCTCATAGACGAGCTTTCCGACATTGACCTCGACGCGGTAGTCCGTGCGGCTTTCGAAGGTCGCGATTAGTTCGTCCAGCAATCCGCCGTCACGCGGCGTGCGAACGGTTGCGAGACGAATGGTCGTCTTGTCGGGCTGTGCCGTTTCCTGGGCGGCCGCTTGGGGCAGGATGCTTTCAGGCAAAAGAGCAACCCCGAGAATGGCAATTGCCAACGCCGCGGCAGTGAGTTTTTTCATGACCAGCATTCCTCTATCGTTGCTTCGTGCAGTCTGTCTTCCACAGGGGGAGAGCAGATGCGGGCGGTCCATGGGAACTGGGCCGCAGAGCCGAGGTAGCGCTGAATCATGCCCCTGGGTAAGGGCTGGAACTGCCTTAAGTGTCGCGACCTGTCGCAAGGAGAAAGCCCGACACATCTGGTTACAAGTTTTCTGCATAAGCCGACGGCCGGCTTGTTAAATTGGGTGCTCATAGGTTTGAGAGACAAAGGTTTTGGCAAGCCGCTGAAACTGGGAGCAAGGACGAAACATGCGAGAAACACCGAAGCTGATGTTGATGACATGGTGATGAACCATGCGCCGCACATCCTCGTTGTCGACGATCACCGGGATATTCGCGAGCCCTTGGCGACGTTTCTGAAGAAACAGGGAATGCGCGTTACGACTGCTGACAATGCAGCGGTCGCTCGCGAGGTTCTCGCCAAGGGGGCAATCGATCTGATCGTGCTCGACATCATGATGCCTGGAGAAGACGGCTTGTCGCTCTGCGCCTATGTCCGTGAAGCCATGGACACACCCATGATTTTCCTGACGGCTATGGCAGAGACTGTCGATCGCATCGTCGGTTTGAAAGTCGGTGCCGATGATTATGTCGTCAAGCCGTTCGAACCGCTCGAACTGCTGGCGCGCATCAAAGGTGTCCTGCGGCGTTCGAATGCGCTTCCAAAGACACGCGATGCCGCGACAAGCGGGCGCGTCGCATTCGACAGCTGGATTCTCGATCTGGGGCGGCGTGAACTCGTCAATCGCGACGGGCTGTCGATACCCCTGAGTTCGGCGGACTTCCGGTTGCTGGCCGTCTTCGTCCAGCGGGCAGGCATAGTGCTCTCGCGCGATCAGCTTCTCGATCTGACGAGCGGGCGCGAGCAGCATGCGTTCGATCGCAGCATCGACAACCAGATCAGCCGACTTCGCCGGAAGATAGAACCGGACCCGCAGAACCCAAGCGCGATCATGACCGTGTGGGGCAAAGGATATGTCTTCACCCCGGAGGTGAAAGACCCCGGATGAGACGTTTCCTGCCATCCACCCTGGTCGGGCAATTGGGCACGCTCCTGATTGCCGGCATCCTCGTTGCGCATCTCTTCAGCTTGGCGATTCTCTCGAGCGAGAGCACGGATATGCTGCGCGCGGCGGACCGCAGCCAAGCCGTCGACCGCATCGCTTCGCTCGTAAAAGCCCTTGAACTGGTGCCCGCCGATCTTACCGGCGAACTCGTTCGATCCGCCGGTTCGCGCGACCACCAGTTTGCCATCGGCCCGCACGGGAAGCCCCAGGGCGAAATGAGTGAAGCCGAACTGCGGCTTGCTCGGGAATTGCGCACGCTGCTCGCACCGCGGGAGCTGAGCCTGGACGTCGATCTGGTGGAGAATGAGCACCCGCGCGCTTTCGGTCTTGCCGGTCTCGAAAACACGCCCGGCGTACTGCACATTTCGGTGCAACTGGCGGATGGACGGTGGTTGAGCGGCGTATCGACATTGCAGCCACCGACGCGCCGACTGTGGCGCTGGCTCATTCCGATGGGGGCGAGCGGTATATTTGTCCTGATCGTAACCACCGTCGTCGTCCATTGGATCACCCGGCCGCTGAGCAAGCTCTCCGCCGCCGCCGAACGCATCGGCCGCGGAGAAGAAGTGCAGGGCATGAGGGGGGAGGGACCGTTCGAGGTTCGCGAGACGATGGCGGCATTCGACAGCATGCAGCAGCGTCTCACGCAGTTCGTGCGTGATCGCACGCAGATGCTCGCCGCGATCAGCCATGACCTCAGGACGCCGCTGACTTCTTTGCGGCTGCGCGTCGAAATGGTCGATGACGACGCGCTTCGGGCAGCGATGGTCCGGACGATCGACGAGATGCGTCAGATGGTCGAGGCGACGCTCGGCTTCGCGCGGGATGACGCCGATACGGAGGAGGTCCGGTCAGTCGATCTCGTTGCTCTGCTGGAGGCGATCGTCGATGATCTTGCCTCGACCGGCTACGAGATACCCGTCCGGGGTCCGGAGCAGCTGCCGGTGCGGTGCCATCCACTGCGCTTGAAGCGGGCCATCACAAACCTCCTGGAAAACGCACTTCACTACGGCGGCGGGGCCGAGATTGCCGTCGATCTACGCGAACACGGTGTCGTCATCTTGATCGACGACACCGGCCCCGGAATTGCTGACAGCGAGCTTGAGACCGTATTCGAGCCGTTTGTCAGGCTTGACAACTCCAGGAGTGCCGAGACGGGCGGTGTCGGACTTGGGTTGGCAACCGCCCGCTCCATCGTGAAATCCCACGGCGGCCATCTAACTCTGCACAACAGGTCTGGCGGAGGCCTGCGTGCACAAATATACCTGCCGGCAGCCCGGTCGCTGCAAAATGGTTCGGGGGGTGGCGATTTTCCGCTTAGATCGGCGTGAGCGGTTTCAAAAAAATCGGAGATTGTGCCACAGCAGTTCCCACGCGACTTAGGGACTCGCATCGCCAGCGGCCGGAATTCGGCGACTCCTACACTCCGTCGGGGTCGAGCGGGAAGTTCGGGATATCGACGTTCTTCCCACTGCGGCACGCGGTAATGCAACGGCCTTTCACGATCGTCAGAGTCGGATCGTCGGACTGATGTCCAACTCACCATGAGGAGTTGTGCGTTCGAATCCGATCAAGACCAACGGACGGGCCTCATGCCTTGCGAGCATCGGCGACGTGCCGTCCTTGTCATCGTAGCCCGGTGTAGTACTTTGGAACAGGTTTGCTTCGCCTTTACTGCTCAGTCCCGTGGAGCATCCCGTGTGGGAAGGGAGTTCGCGTGAGCAGCTGTTTCGCCGGAGTAAGGGAAATCATCTCCCAGCTGACGGTTGCCCTCGAAGACCTTGAAGGTAGGGCCCTCGACTTCAATAATCTTGTACCCGTTCACGTATTCGATCTTTGGCGTTTTCCAGCCCATGATGAGGTCTCCCATTCAAAGTCCTGTTTTCTCCACCTGGAGAAGTAGCATCGACAGCCCAAGCCGCCGATCTGTCGGAGCACATTTCTGGTAGCAGAGTCTCAATGTAGTAAGTCGTACAGCCTGATTCTCAGGTGTTGCGCAAAAGACTAATTTTTTGGAGTTGGGCCTGAGGTTCGATTCGGTTGACGCCGCCATAGGGAAGTCGGGCAGCAGTCGGCTGATCAGCGTCCACGAACGGCAATCAGGACTCGTGTCGCGCTTCTTTCAGTCAGGGGCGCTTGGTGCGGCTGGACATGGAGCATCAGCTTGATATCCTGCGGGTAGCTAAATCGGCGGGGCGGGACTTGATAGTGCAACATAAACAAATGCTTGGAAAGTCATGCGGTCGATAGAATCCCGTATCTACGAATGCTATGATAACCTCTCGCCGAGCGAGCGCCAGCTTGCGAATGTTGTGCTGAAGCATCAGCGCGATTTTTCGAGCTATACAGCCACGGAACTGTCGGAGAAGGCCGGCGTGTCCAAGGCGACGGCCGCGCGGCTCTTTCGCAGCCTCGGCTACAAGACCTATGGCGAGGCTAGGCGCGATGCCCGGGCCACGAAACTCTGGGGCTCGCCGCTCATCAGGGTGGAGGAAGAAAACAGCGCGTCTGGCCAGAGCCAGTCGTTCGAGGGCTTCATCCAGGCGGACATGGAGAACCTCCGCCGCACGTTTGATGTCAATCAAGCCTCGGAAATCCACCGGGCCTGCGCGGCGATAAGCGGCGCGCACCGGGTCGTCATCCTTGGCGTGCGGCACGGCTATGGGCTGGCCTATCTTGCGAAAAACCTGCTTGGTTTCGGAAAGGATCTGGTGCAGGTGCTGGCCAATGGATCCAACATCAGCGATGACATCACATCCCTGAAGAAGGGCGACCTCTTCATGGTTGTCGCTTTCAAGCGACGCCCTGACTACCTGGAGACGATCTTCTCCGAGGTGCGTTCGACCGGCGCGCAGATTCTGGTTATCGGCGATCTCAGCCTGGAAAATCCCAGCGAGGATATCGTGCTGCGATGCCACACGCATATACCGGGCCTGTTCACCTCGTTCACCTCGGCCGTGACGATCCTGAACTATCTGGGTTGGGCTGTTTTCAATGGCGCCGGTGAGGCCGCCCAGACGCGGCTGGAGAAGCTGGAGCGTCTCGTCGTCTCCGTCGACCGCGTCGAAGGCCCCGGCGATGCGCGAAAAGCACCTCCGCGCCGCCGCGCGGCGAAGCCGCCGAAGGAAGCCTAGCGAACGCGGTGTGGCTCCAGCGGCGTGTGACGGCTCAGGTTTTCGTAGCCGTCGGCCGTCACCGCATAACAATCGCCGATATTGCAGCCCGCCGAGAGCGGCTCCAACCACTGGGCATGCAGAACGAAGACCATACCCTCCTCCAGCGCGCCGTAATTATTTGAGGATATGTTGTAGGTGGAGGTCTTGGGCATGCCGACCGAATGCCCGAGATTGGGATTATGCGGGCCGTGGGTGGCGGGGTAGACGTGCATCAGCCTGCGGCCCTGCGCCTCCCAGTTCGGTGAGGGAACGTATTGGCGCGGCACGAGCCGGGGCGCCCCGTCGGGCATCGCCTCCCAGTTGAACGGCATCGTCCGGGCCTCGGTGTTCTCCAGCAGGCCGCGTTCGACATAGGCGGTGAAGGCCGCATTGTTGACCTCCCTGGCCAGAGCGCCGGGGCGGATTTCCGCCTCGGCCCGCCGCATGCCTTCGAGGCAGACGGCAATCACCTCTTCCTGGCGATCCGTCAGGCTGCCGACGGCGATCATCCGGGCGGTCTGGGCATAATAGCCGCGATAGGTGACGTTGGAGACATAGAGGTTAATCAGGTCGCCGTCGCGCACGACATGGCCGTAGGGCTTGCCGCAATGGGTGCCGAACTCATTGATGCCGATCTGGTAGCCATCGCCCGTTTCCCCGCCGCGGGCGAGCTGGGCATAGGTGAAGGCCGCATAGATTTCATGGTCGGTGACGCCCCGTCGCGTGACATGGCAGGCCGCCTCGTAACCGATGCTGATCAGCTGCGAGGCGGCACGCACGAGTGCGACTTCGCGCGGCGAGCGCACGCGCTGCATGCGGTCGAGGATGCTGCGCGCCAGCTCGAATTTTGCCTTCGGCAATTCGGCCTTGAGCACATCCCAATAGGCTGTGGACGTATGATCGCCGACGAGACCAATCTGCGCGCGATCCAGCCCGCTTGCCGCAAGAAGCTTCGCGCACGCCTCGGCGGTCTTGTCGATGGCGGACCCCGGACGGTCGAGATATTCGCGGCCCCAGGGCGCGATCTGCCAGATATCCTCGACGAGAAGCGGTTCGCCGGCGGGCGGCAGGAGGACCGAGGAGCCATAGAAGGACAGGAGGGTCAGCGGCCGGTCGGCATCCGTGGGAATGACGAGCATGCCTTCGCGCATCCAGTCGCAGATATAGCGGAGGTAGGAGTTGGAGGTGTGATACCAGCCGATGACATCCGTGTGGACCAACAGGACGTCGTGCCCGGCCTGCGAGGCCTCCTGGCGAATGCGCCGCAGCCGATCCTCGTACTCCTCCAGTGGCAGCGGCGGCACCGGCTCGAAGTTGAAACTGGGCTTGAAGCCATCGAGCAGGCCTTCCCATCTCCGCGCGGCATCACCCTCGATTTTCGTCAGCATTGGAACCCTCAGATGTTGGAACTTGAAACAAAAGTTTCCAAAAACATGCACGAAGGATGAGGGCGAGGCAAGAGGGTGTCGTGCCGGTTGCGGCGCTTTTTCCGAAGCGCCCTGCGCGTGAACGAGGGTTCCTTTACCGGAAATCCGGATTTTTCCGCGACCGCCTGAGTATGTCTGAGCCGAAATAATTCACGAGAGCCGTCGGGGGCGAATGAATCGGCGTTGACAATCTGAAACTTTTGTTCCAACAATTTGCACATAAAGACATCGGCGGACGCATCCTTCGGAAGGGCAGATGCATTGCGGCCAAATCAACAAATCAAAAAAGGGAACGAAGCATGAGTGTGATCAGGAGAACTGCCGTGGCGCTTGCATTGCTGGCCGGCATTGCCGCGGTGCCCCAAGGGGCTTTTGCAGTGGTCGCCTTCGACCAGGCCCTGCAGGACAAGCTGCCGCAAGCCATGCGCGATGCCGGCAAGGTGACAGTCGCCACCACGGCCTATACGCCGCCGATCGTCTTCATGGGGCCGGACAACGCGGAAATCATCGGCCTCGACGCTGACATCGTGAACGCTTTCAGCGTCATGTTCGGCGTCAAGTTCGAGATGACCGACCTCGGCAACTTCGCAGCCCTCATCCCCGCCTTGAAGGCGAAGCGCTTCGACATGTCGATCTCCGGCATGGGCGCCACGGTCGAGCGTGAGAAGGAGCTCGACATGATCCCCTACATGTATGACGGCAAGACCATCATGGTTCAGCAGGGCAACCCGCTGGGTATCAAGACGATGGAAGACCTGTGCGGGCAGAAGGTCGCCGTCGGCGTCGGCACGGCGCAGGAAGCTTTGGTGAAAAAGACCTCGGAAACCAAGTGCAAGACGCCGATCGAAGTTCTTTCGATCCCTAAGCAGCCGGAAGTGCTGATCGCGGTCCGCACCGGCCGCGCCGCCGCCACGGTCGGCGGTTACGCCACAGGTGTCTACACCGCAAAACACCAGATCCAGAACGGCGTCGGCCTCGAGGCGCTTCCCGAAGTCCGCCAGGATGTCGGCTACAACACCATCGCACTTTCCAAAGACAATGCCGAGTTGCGCGACGCCGTGATGGCCGCGTTCCAGAAGCTCATCGAATCCGGCGAATATGCAAAAATGCTGGAGAAGTGGGAGCTGGCGCCGCTCGCGATCGAGAACGCGCGACTCAACGACGCGGAAAATCTTCCGAAGGATTGATCGAATTGGAAAAGAGCGCCATGTCGACCGGCATTCCGGACAATACACCTGCCTCGGCGGGGGCCGAACTTGAAACCGTGCCCCTGCGCCATTGGGGCCGCATCTTCGGGGCCGCCGCCGTGCTCGGCGTCCTCGCCTTCTTCGCATACATCGTCTCCGCAAGCCAAAGCATCCAGTGGGGCGCGATCGCCGAATATCTCTTCAATCCGGCGATCCTCAGCGGCGTGCTGGTCACGATCGAGCTGACCGTACTCGCCATGGCCATCGGCACGGTGATCGGCGTTCTCCTCGCCGTCATGCGCATGAGCCCCAATCCCGTTCTCAGCAGCGTTGCGGCAGGGTATGTCTGGTTCTTCCGCGGCACGCCGTTGATGGTCCAGATCTTCTTCTGGTTCAATATCGCGCTGTTCATTCCCGTCGTGCGGATCGGCGAGTTCTCGATCTCCACCAACCTGCTGATCTCGGCCTATAGCGCCGGCCTGCTGGCGCTGGCGCTGCACGAGGCGGCCAACATGGCCGAGATCGTGCGCGGCGGCATCCTGTCCGTCGACAACGGGCAGATGGAGGCTTCGCTCGCCCTCGGGCTCATGCGCCGGCAGGCCATGCGCCGCATCGTCCTGCCGCAGGCCATCAAGGTCATCCTTCCGCCCACCGGCAACCAGGCGATCGGCATGCTGAAGGCGACGGCAATGGTCTCCGTCATCGGCACACACGATCTCCTGACGCAGGCGCAGAACACCTATGCCCGCAACTTCCTCGTCATCGAACTGCTGATCGTCGCGTCGGTCTGGTATCTCGCCCTGACCACGGTGGCGAGCATTGGCCAGTATTATCTGGAGCGGCATTTCCAGCGCGACACCATGCGCCAGCAGCCGCAAACCCTCATCGGCCGTATCGGGCGGTCCGTCAATCCCTTCGCAGGAGCCGCCTCATGAGCAAGATGGTATCCGCAGAAGGCATCTGGAAATCCTATGGAGCATTCCAGGCGCTGCGCGGCGTGAACCTGGAGGTCGAAAAGGGCGAGGTCCTGTGCATCGTCGGCCCGTCGGGCTCTGGCAAAAGCACCTTCCTTCGCTGCATCAATCATCTGGAAACGATCGACCGTGGAAAGCTGCGGGTCGATGGCCAGCTGGTCGGCTACGAGGAGCGTGCAGGACGGCTTTATGAGCTGAAGGAAAAGCAGCTTGCAGCGCGGCGTGCGGAAATCGGCATGGTGTTCCAGCGCTTCAACCTGTTTCCGCACAAGACGGTCATTGAGAACATCATCGAAGCGCCGGTCCTTCTCGGGCGGATGAGCAAGTCCGAAGCCCTGTCGCAGGCGACCGCCCTTCTCAAGCGCGTCGGTCTTCTCGACAAGCGCGACAACTTTCCCATCCAGCTGTCCGGCGGCCAACAGCAGCGCGTGGCCATTGCCCGTGCGCTGGCGATGAAACCCAAGCTGATGCTGTTTGACGAGCCGACATCGGCGCTCGACCCCGAACTCGTCGGCGAGGTGCTGGCGGTCATTAAGGATCTGGCGAAGGAGGGCCGCACGATGGTCATCGTCACCCATGAGATCGGTTTCGCGCTGGAAGTGGCCGATACGCTGGTCCTGATGGACGAGGGCAACATCGTCGAGCAGGGCAAGCCGAAGGACGTGGTCGAGGCGCCGAAAAGCCCCCGCACCGCCGCTTTCCTCGCCAGCGTTCTTTAGAGGGTACGACGTGCCAGACAAGCTCCGCATCACCGAATCGTCCCCCGCGGCGAAGTTCGCGCCGCAATATGTCGCCGACGAGTTGGGATATTTCCAAGACGAAGACCTGGATGTGACCTTCGGCGTCGATGCCGGACCCGCAGGCTCGTGGCTTGCGGACAACCTCGTCGCCGGCAAGGCCGACATCGCGCTCGGCGGCATATGGCTGCCTTTCGTCTATCGCGATCTTGGTATGGCGGATCTCGTCCCCTTTGCCGCCGTCTGCCATCGAAATCCGGCGATGCTGATCTCCCGCACGCCGCTCGACGGTCCCTTCGATTGGACGATGTTGGAAGGTAAGCGGCTCGTCCTTTCGCTTGCGGCAACCAGCCAATGGATGTTCCTCGAAGGTGTTCTGCTGGAGCACGGCGTCGATCTGCGGCGGGTGCAGGTGGTGCGCGACCTGCACATGGAAACCATGCAGCGTCTCTGGAGGGCAGGGCTTGGTGATTTCTTCCTCGCCGAACCGGCAACCGCGCTGGCGCTGACCGACGCCGGCTTCTTTCTCGCCGGCACCATGGCGGAGGCCGCCGGCCCCGTTCCCTGGAGCGTCTACTATGCCCCGCGCGACAGCGTGTTTGCGGGCTCGCCGACGCGCCGCTTCCAGTCCGCCATAGAGCGCGCCGTCGACTGGATCCTCACCGACCATGTCAGCGACACTGCGGTGCTCGTTGCTGCACGGTTGAAGCAGAAGGACACCGCGGTCATGCAACGCACCGTGCAACATCTCGTTTCGAGCGGTACATGGGTGAGGAACCTGAACATCGATCCCGTCGCCACCGCTCGTTATGCCGGAATGATGGTGCGCTACGGCCTGCTGCATGCGATGCCGGAGATGGGGCCGGCAGACTGATCGAGATCTCACTCGACGCCGAGCTGGCGCCCGCAATCGTCCGGCGATCCGCCGATCCCTTGAGGTGGATTTGAGATCAACATGAAGATTTGCTGATGCCGTCTTCTCCACTGTCGATGCGATCCAGTACACCCGCCCTCACCGTTTGACGCGGAAGCGCTGATGAAAGTGGGCCGGAGGCCATATCTCGTTGGGGTCGGAACAAGATTTGCTCTGCCAGACACGCCAAGGTGGAGCGGAAGGTGAACGTCATGCGGCCCGGAGGATTTTGCCGGGAAGCCGGAAAGGGCCTGAAGCCGTCGGAATAGATGCCGGTTAGATTGATGTGCTCCCAACTGAGCGGCGAAACGTGCTTCAGCAGCGCGTTGGGAACATATCGTAGTTCATCCCGGATGACGTCTCCAGCGACGGAATTGGTGGCGCGAATGCCGGATAGTTGACAAAAACTCCACTATCCTTTTGTCTTGTACGATGCACTTGCCTTCCCTCAATGCACTTCGGGTTTTTGAAGCGACTGCCCGGTTGGGCAGCTTGAAGGCCGCAGCCGCCGAACTGGCCCTGTCGCCTTCTGCGGTCAGCCGCCATATAGGCTCGCTGGAAGACACACTCGGAGCCAAGCTTTTCGTGCGTGGGGTGCGTAGCGTCACGCTGACGTCGCGTGGGGAAAGCTATGCGCATCGGTTGCGTGAGGCCTTCCGTATTATCGAGACAGCGACGGAGGAGGCCGCGGTGCACATGCAGGTGCGGCGCGGCCGGTCTCATATCATCACGCTTGGCGGTGAATCTACCTTCATTAGCCTTTGGCTAGCCGACCGGCTGGAGGAGTTCCACCGGTTGCATCCGGAATTGGACTTCGAGGTGTCTACCTCCTCCGATAACGATATTGGCAATGCCGACCTCTTCATCTTCTCCGAATTCGAGAATCACAACGACCCATCTTTCAAACCACTTTTACCCCTGACGGTGCTGCCCGTCTGCGCGCCATCGCTTGCGCAGGGGGAACACCCCATTCGGGAGGTCGCCGATCTCGTTGCGCACCGCCTTCTGCATGAGGGAACGACGGCTTGGTGGGAGGAGTGGCTCGCGCGGGAAGGAACAGCAGTCGCGTCCACAGCCAATCGGGGCGCGATTTTCCACGATGCGGTACTTCTTATGCGGGAAGCCATCAAGGGCGGCGGCGTCGCGCTGGCAGACACCATAATGGCCGAAGACTTTCTTCGGCGCGGGGAACTCGTTGCACCGCTGCCCAATCGACACAAGGTGAGTGCGGGCTATTATTTGCGCCAGCGCGCCGGGGCAGGTGGCAAACAGGGTATCCGACCGTTTCGCGACTGGCTCACCTCGAAGATCGAGGAACACAAGCGGTTCATGCGGCTGAGCTGAACCTTTGATATTCGGTCAATTGATTTTTCTGCATCTATAGGTGCGGAAATGATGTTTGTCATCGCCCTGTTTTTCCCGACCTTGCAATCCGGGAAAACGGGGGGTTATCGACGTGCCTGATCGACAGCATGCAAGTGCCATTAAAGTCTGTGATGTCAGCAAAGTCTTCGGAACGGGCGACAGCCCGTTCAAGGCCCTCGACCGTGTGAGCGTCGACATTCGTGAGAACGAGTTCTTCACTCTGCTCGGGCCGTCGGGCTGCGGCAAGACCACATTGCTGCGCATGATCGCCGGCTTCACCTATCCGACGGACGGCGAGATCAGGCTTTACGGGGAAGACATTGCAACGCTTCCGCCCTTCAAGCGACCGGTCAATACGGTCTTCCAGTTCTACGCGCTCTTTCCGCACATGACGGTGGGCGAGAACATCGCCTTCGGGCTCGAAATGCTCGACCGCCCGAAGGCCGAGATCAAGGCGCGCGTCGACGAGATGCTGGCGCTCGTCAAGATGGGTCACCTCAAGGACCGCAAGATGGCGCAGATTTCCGGCGGACAGCAGCAGCGCGTGGCGCTTGCCCGCGCGCTTGCCCCGCAGCCCAAGGTGTTGCTGCTCGACGAGCCGCTCTCCGCGCTCGACTACAAGCTGCGCAAGGACATGCAGATCGAGTTGAAGCGCCTGCAAAGCCAGACCGGTATCACCTTCATATTCGTCACGCACGACCAGGAAGAAGCGCTGACCATGTCGGACCGCATCGCCGTCATGTCGGCCGGCAAGATCCTTCAGATCGGCGGCCCGCGCGATATCTACGACCGGCCCGCCGAACGCTTCGTCGCCGAATTCATCGGCGAGATCAATTTCCTGAAGGCCGAGGTCGCCTCGGTCTCCGGCGACAAGGCCGAGGTCGTGCTGCCCGGCGGAGCGCGTGTCACTGCGCGCTTGGCGGACGGGTTTTCGCCCGCCGGCAGCGTCACCGTCGTCACCCGGCCGGAACATGCCGCCATCGTTGCCAATCCGGAGGGCGCACATCTGCGCGGCAGGCTTTCGAGCATCGTCTATGTCGGCACGGACACCCATTTTCACGTCGCGCTCGAAAGCGGCGAGAGCTTCTGCGTGCGCCGCCAGAACAGCCTGGAACAGGGTACCAGTCTCGCCGAAGGCGATGTCGTGGGCATCGTGCTCGAAACGTGCGCCGCCCAGGTGCTGAAGGATTGAGCGCCCTATGAGCACAGTCACAAGCCCCATCACAAGTACAGCAAGCGAAGCAGCACGCCGGGTCGAGGCGCAGGATATCCGCAACCGCTGGCTCCTTTCGGCGCCGGCGCTCGCCATCATCGCGCTGGCGGCCATCGGGCCGCTGACGATCGTCTTCGCCTATTCCTTCCTGACGCCCGGCAGCTACGGCGACGTCATCTGGACGTTCTCGCCCGACGCCTGGATCTCGGTGCTTTTCGAGAAGGATATTTTCGACGGCACCTGGTCGATCGCCGATGCCAACCTTTCGATCTTCTGGCGCTCGGTGTGGCTGTCGATCCTCACCACCGTCACCACGCTGCTCCTCGGCTTCCCGACCGCCTACTTCATCGCGACCCGCCCCGACCGCACCCGCGAAATCTGGCTCTTCCTGATCACTATCCCCTTCTGGACGAACCTCCTCATCCGCACCTTCGCCATCCAGGAGCTCATCCGCAACGAGGGCATGATCAACACCACGCTGATGAAGATTGGCATCATCTCCGCGCCGATCCAGATGATGTACACCGACTTCGCCATCTTGCTCGGCATGACCTACGTCTTCTTCCCGCTGATGGTGCTGCCGCTCTATGCAAGCCTTGAGAAGGTCGATTTCCGCCTCGTCGAGGCCGGCTATGACCTTTATGCCAGCCGCTGGCGGGTGCTGAAACGCATCATCCTGCCGCTCGTCAAGCCCGGCATCGTCGCCGGCTCCATCCTCGTCTTCATCCCGTCGCTCGGCTCCTACGTCACCCCGCGCATGCTCGGCGGCGGCAGCAAGATGATGCTCGGCAACTTGATCGAGCTGCAATTCGGCCAGGGCCGCAACTGGCCGCTCGGCGCCTCGCTCTCCATGGCGCTGCTGGCGATCGTCATGGTCGCGCTCATGGTCCAGGTCCGCGCCGCCGGCCGTCAGGGAGGACATGCTCATGGCTAAAAAGACCGGCGTCTTCGACGTCCAGCGCCAGGGCGGTTTTCCGACTGTCGCAATCCTCTGCTTCTTCCTGCTCTATCTGCCGATCGCGGCCCTCGTCGTCTTCGCCTTCAATTCCGGCACGTCGATCGCGAGCTGGGAGGGCGCCTCGCTGCGCTGGTTCGAGGCGGCGTGGAACAACGACAAGGTGGTCGAGGCCTCGATCCGCTCGGTGCAGATCGCCGCCTGTGCCGCTCTCATCGCCACGATCGTCGCGACGATGGCCGCCGTCGCCACCACCCGTACACGACAGTACCGCGGACTCAACGCCAAATACGCGTTCATAAACATGCCGCTGATGGTGCCGGAAATCGTCGTCGCGGTGGCGCTGCTGATCTTCTTCTCGCGCATCAAGATGGCGACAGGCTATTCCGGCCTCGGCTATCTGATCGCCGCGCACACCGCCTTCTGCATTCCCTTCGCCTACCTGCCGATCCGCGCCCGGCTGGAGACTATGGACCTGTCGCTGGAGACGGCCGCGGCCGACCTTTACGCGACGCCCTTCAAGGCCTTCCGCCGCGTGACGCTGCCACTCTTGTGGCCCGGCATCCTCGCCGGCCTGATGCTCGGCTTCGTCATCTCGCTCGACGATGTGGTCATCACAGAATTCGTCAAGTCCGGCGGCCAGGACACGCTGCCGACCTACATGCTCGGCCAGCTGCGCCGGGTCGTCACTCCGGAAATGAACGCGATCTCGACGGTCTTCCTGCTGCTCTCCGTCGCCATCGTCACCGTCTTCTTCTTTATCAGCCGCAAGAAGGACTAACCCATGGGAGGAAACCACATGACCCGTATTCTCGGCACGGCAGCACTCGGCCTCGCGCTGCTCAGCTCTACCGCCGCCCACGCCGCCGGCGAACTCAACATCTTCAACTGGGGCAATTACACCAGCCCGGACCTCATCAAGAAGTTCGAGCAGAAGTTCGACGTGAAGGTCACCGTCACGGACTATGATTCCAATGAAACAGCCCTTGCCAAGGTGCGCCAGGGCGGTCACGGTTTTGACGTCGTGGTGCCGCCGAGCTATGCTATGGAAATCTGGATCCAGGAAGGATTGCTGCTCGAAACGCGGCCGGACCAGATGGAGAATTTCAAGAATGTGGATCCGAAGTGGGTTGACGTGCCGTTCGATCCAGGCCGCCACTATTCCGTTCCGTGGCAGTGGGGTGTGACGGGCGTTTTCGTCAATACGTCGGTCTACGCGGGCGACCCGAACACGTCGGCCATCTTCCTCGATCCGCCGGCCGAGCTTGCCGGCAAGCTCAACATCATTCCGGAAATGTCCGACGTAATGTTCCTCGCCATCCACTATGTCGGCGGCGAGGCATGCTCGGGCGACTTATCCGTTCTGAAAAAGGCCCGGGATCTTCTGGTGGCCGCCAAGCCGAAATGGCTTGCCGTCGACTACGGTACGATTGAGCAGACCGTGAAGGGCGACTTTGCTGCCGGCACCAGCTGGAATGGCGCGTCCTTCCGCGCCCGCTTGCAAAATCCCGCTATCGTCTTCGGTTATCCGAAGGAAGGCTACCCGCTGTGGACCGATAGTCTTGCCGTGCTCAAGGACGCCAAGAACGTTGAGAACGCAAAACTCTTCATGAACTTCGTCATGGACCCGGAAAACGCCGCCATGATCTCCGCTTTTGCCCGCTACGGCAACGGCATCAAGGGTTCCGAACAGTTCATGCCTGCGGACATGAAGAATGCGCCCGAACTCAACATTCCGGAGGACCTGAAGGCCGCTGGCGAACTTGCCCGAACCTGCCCGGCCGATGTCCAGGCACTCTACACCAAGATCTGGACGGACGTGCTGCGATAAGCCGTCGACAGGCGGCTGCGCTTCTGTGCCGCGCATCCGCGCCCTCCTTTTCCCGACGACCATCAGGATTTGCCATGAAGCTTTCGGAATACTGCAGCCACGACGCCACCGGTCTTGCCGACCTCGTCAAGCGCAAGGAGATTTCTGCCCCCGAACTGACCGCGCTTGCCCGCGTGGCGCACGACAAGGTCGACCCGGCGATCAATGCGGTCGTCGAATTCTATGCTGACGCAGAGGATGTTACCGGACCGGAGGATGGGGTTTTCGCCGGTGTGCCGTTCCTGCGCAAGGATGTCGGCTCCAAGGAGGCCGGGCGCCTGCAGGAGTATGGCAGTCGGTTGATGAAAGGCAATATCGCCACCTTCGATAGCTACTACACCACCCGAGCCAAGGCGGCGGGTCTGCGTTTCGTCGGCCGCAGCGCCGTCCCGGAATTTGCTTTTGCCGGCTTCACGGAAACCATCCTAGAAGGCATTTCGGGTAATCCGTGGAACCTCGCGCGTTCTGCCGGCGGATCGTCCGGAGGCGCGGCCTCAGCGGTCGCGGCCGGGGTAGTGCCGATTTCACATGCCTCGGATGGCGGCGGCTCCATCCGCATTCCCGCCGGCTGGTGCGGCCTCGTCGGCCTGAACCCCTCGCGCGGCCGGGTTTCCGGCGGGCCGGATCATCAGGATTCCCTTTTCGGTCTTGCTCGCGAGTTTGTCGTCTGCCGCACGGTGCGCGACATGGCCGCGGCACTCGACGTCTTCTCCGGGCCGGAGCCGGGCGATCCGTTCATCATCCGCCAGCCGGAAAGACCCTATGTCGAGGAACTGAACCAACCGACCGGCAAGTTGCGCATCGGCATCGCCCGCGCGGCATGGGGCAGTGTGCAGATCGCCGAAGACGTCTTGGCCACCCTGGACGAAACGGCGGCCCTGCTGACGGCCATGGGCCACTCAGTCGAAGAAATCGCCTCTCCGGTGAACTCGCAGGACATCATGATCGGCGTGATGGGCGGCTTCAATCTCGGGCTTGCCGAACTGCCGGCGGTCGCCGCTGCTCTCGGCCGCCCGCTGGATGAGACGACCCTCGAACCGGTCATCCTCAAGCTGATGCACCAGACACTCGCCATGTCACCGGCCGAAATCGTCTCGATCTTCGAGACCCTGCGAAAAATCCGCCACGATGTCGCTCTGGCGACAGCCGGCTACGATATCCTGCTGACCCCGACGACACCGGTGACCGCACCGGAGCACGGCCGCTTCTCCACGACCCGCCCGGACCTTTCGGCCGCGGGCTTCTCCGAAGGCGACACGACGCTCTTCACCTTCCTCGGCACGTTCAACGCCACCGGCCAGCCTTCCGTGAGTCTGCCGCTCGGTCTCGACCGCAACAACATGCCGGTCGGTATCCAGATCGTCGGCCGCTTCGCCGACGAGGCGACGCTGGTGCGCGTTGCCCGCGACCTAGAGCAGGCGCGTCCGTGGCACGGCCGCCGGCCGCCGGTGCATGCAGGCTGATAATGCAATCTTCGGAATGGAGAAATCGAGGCTCGGTACCGCTTGAATGTTGATTCCACGAGTGAGAATTTCCTCCAGAAGAGATTAGGGCCTGTGAGGACGGACGAATGAAGAAGCAGAAATTCATTGCCCTCGGATCATGTGGCCCATCGTGCCGCGCAACCAGTGTCGACATCGCTTGTGAGGTCGCCTTGGGCAGCGCGCTTGTAGACCGCATAACTGGGCAGGCCAATGCTTGCTTGCTCCTGAGATTGGCGAAAGAACCTCATTACATGTGGGGTTGATCGTTCGAATCCGTTCAAGAGCAGAGAGCTGGACGTGTAAGATTCTCGCGCAGCCCAGCGGGTCGTAAACCTGCCGGGCGAAAAGAAGCGACGTCGCGCCGGTCACATCGCTTCTTCCTCATGACGCTCTGCAACGATCGGGGCGTCGGCCGACGTCCGCCCCACCACAACGCGATACTGCTGTCGCTCCTGTCAAACGCCGCTATGCTCGGGCGCAAAGGGTACCCGATTTGTCGGCACGCTCGCCGTAACTGGTTTGCCGCCACCCGAGCGAGGGAAGGTGTAGCTTAATACCAGCGCCCACGACCATAAAAGCCGCCGCCCAATAGAACGACGATAAGGACGATGATGAGAAGGGTGGTTATGTCCATAATGGCCTTGTTCCGTAGGAAAATCGGCATGGCCGCGATATGCCTGTCGCGCCGCCCCGTTTGCCAGCGCGCGGGAAAAGGCGCAAAATCGATTACAGGCGGCGGGCGTCCATCGCCGCGCTTTCCATGGCAGCCATGCCGGGAGGTCAGAATGATTTTGCGGGATATGACAAGGGCGGAATGCGAGGCCGCGCTCTCGGCGAACTCCATCGGCCATCTGGGATGCATCTCCGATGACCGCCCATATGTCGTGCCGATCCGTTACGTCTACCAGAAACGCGCTTTCTATAGCTTTTCGCTACCCGGAAAGAAGATTGACAGCCTTCGCTTCAATCCACGCGTCTGCGTGCAGGTCGAGCAGCTGGTGACCTCGGAGGAATGGAAGAGCATCCTTCTCGAGGGTCTCTACCGGGAATTGCCTGACGACGAAAAGGACCATGGCGAACATATGCGTGCCTGGCAGCTCCTGCAGGAGCGTGGCAACTGGTGGGAGCCGGGCGCCTACAAGCCTAAAGGGGTTGCGCATCCAGACGCACAAACGCGGCCCGTCTTCTATCGCGTGGAGATAGACACATTGTCGGGGCGGCAGGCCGCGATGGCCTGAATTTAGGTCCGGCATTCATTTAACCGCTGTACTTGCCCCAAATTGTGCTTGCATGGGTATGGAGAGATGTAGCCGCAATGCGGAGTCATGCTCGGCGAACAGGCGCGTTCATCAAACGGGTGCTCGGCCGCGCGACGCGCCGCCACACAAGCCCGCTTTCGTCAATGCGCAGCTTCTGGGGCCTGATGCGCGCCTACTGGTTTTCCGAAAGCTGGCGCGAGGCCTGGGGACTGACAGGCGCCATCCTCGTGCTGACGGCATTGTCCGCCCAGGCCAGCGTCTGGTTCGCGGTCACCTCGGGCGAATTGATCAATCGGATCGCCTACTTCCACCATCCAACTACACCCAGCACACCCACGGCCCTATTGACGACAGCGGCAACACTTGCCGCGATCGCGATCATGAAGGACGTGTGTTTCACGGCAGTCCGCCATTTCTTTTCGACCACACTCCACCGCAAATGGCGTGAGTGGCTCGACCGGCGCTTCAACGAAGCCTTGCTCGATACCAACCATACGCATTTCCATATTCAGCAATTCGGATCCGACGCGGCCGGATCCGCTGCCCCCGCGCCGGACAATGTCGATCAACGGGTCCAGGAATCGATCAAAGGCATGACCGGGGGCGCAATCGGGCTCGCGATGGGCATTGCCGGCGTCGTCCTGTCCCTTGGCTTCGTCGGCAGCAAGCTCATTGAGATGTCGAGCCATGTCAGAGGGCTCGCGTTTCTGGGCAGCTATGGCAGCGCGTGTCTGGCCTTCGCGGCGGTCGCGATTTACGTGTCGCTCAACACTGTCGTCGCAGCGAAGCTCGGCGGGATCCTCCAGAGCCTGTCGGTGCGCATGCAATGGGCTGAGGGCAGCTATCGCGCCGAATTGAACACCCTCCTGCATCGCAGCTTCCATGTTGCCGTCCTCCATGGCGAAAGGGCCCAGAAGGCCGTCAATTTGCGCCGGTATCTCGACATCGACAAAACCTGGGCCAGCCTGAACCGGGTGACCGCCGGCTATATGGGGTTCGAGCTCGTCCATAATTTCATCGGCTCGCGGATCGTCGCCTATGCACCGGGCCTGCTTCCCTACATGGACAACAAGGTCAGTCTGCAACACTACGTGACAGGGGCCGAACTGGCGAATGCACTCATCAACGAGTGTTCGTGGTTTATTCACGTCATGCCCGACATTGCAACGCTGACGGCGAATGCCCGCCGCATAACCGATCTCGCGGAGGCGATCGAAACCGTTCAGCGGCCCGAGGTGTTCTATTCGCAAACCGGTCTCTACGAATTCCAGTACACCAAGCAGGAACCCGCGCTCGGCCTTACTCTTCGCCGGATCGAACTTCTGCATGTGGGGACCGAGCTTCCTTTTCTGGCCGCCGCAGATCTACGGTTCCTGCCGGGCGAGTGGACCTTGGTCGTTGGCGAGTCGGGAAGCGGCAAGACATCGCTTCTCAAGGCGATCAACAGTCTGTGGGCGCATGGTCTCGGTATCATCGTGATGCCAAAGCATGTCAGAACCCTGTATGCCGCCCAGGACGTCAAGCTTCAGGCCGTGTCCTTGAGGGATCTCGTCTGTCTTCCGGACGCGGCCGACGACTACCCTGATACGCGTGTCGCGGTGGCGTTGCACGAGGCGGGGCTCGGCGAGCTCATCGACGAACTCCTCAAGGATGGCCGCGACGGTCAAAGCTGGGACCTGCTTCTGTCCGGAGGCCAGAAGCAGAAGCTTGTCCTTGCCAGGATCCTTCTGCTGCGGCCGGGCCTGCTGTTTCTCGACGAGGCAACGAGCGCGCTCGATACCCAGGCCGTATACGCGTTCCATCAGGCGATCAGGGACCATTGCCCGGAGGCGACGGTGATCGCCGTCATGCATGATGTTTCGCCCATACGATCCGCGAGCGGCGCCGATTTCTTCGACAGCGTGCTCACCATTGAGAACGGGGTGGCAGAAAAAATACCCATCGCGGCGTGGCGTTATAGGGCTGCGAGGTGACGGCGACTGGGCCGGTTCACCCCTCACTATCCGGTGCTTCTTCGACCGTTCCGATAGGGTGATACCCAATGGAACCTCTTCCGTTTGTGAGGGTTTCTCCTCGTTAGATCGGGCGCTACTGGCATTCCGCCGGCACTCCCGAATTGGAGAATGTCATGAGAATGATGTTGATTGCGATCGGCCTGGTATCTGCCCTGGGCGGGTCGGCTTTCGCAGCCGAGCCTGCCAAGATGGTCGACACCAAGATGGGCAAGGCTTTGGCCGACGAAAAGGGGATGATCCTCTATACTTTCGATAAGGATGCCAAAGACAAGTCCAACTGCGATGCGGACTGCCTGAAGAAATGGCCGGCATTCCACGCCGCCGCGAGCGCCAAGGCTGAAGGAGAATGGTCTCTTGTCAAGGCGGCTGACGGCATGGAGATGTGGGCCTATGAAGGCAAGCCGCTCTACACATATGCCGAGGACAAGAAGGCCGGTGAAACCAACGGCGACGGTGTTGGGGGCGTTTGGCATCTGGCCAAGTAACCAATCCACGATTTTTTGAACGGGCGGTCTTCGGATCGCCCGCTGCCGTAGTGCCGGTCTCGATTGCAGAGGGCATAACAAAAGGCATTCATTTCCGATGATGTGAATGAAGGCCGTGGCTCCGCACCGCGAGAATCCTATTGGCTCGACAGCATACGGGCCATTGCGTCTGCGATAGCGTGATCTTGATATGGTTTCGCGAAGAATCGGCTCCCCGTCGGCAGGTTGCTCTCTTTGATGATTGCATTGCCAGACGCGACGATCAACTTCACCGGTGGCCACCGGTCGCGGATGTAGTGGGCCAGTTTGATGCCGTCCATCGTTCCCGGCATCTGTATGTCCGTGAACACCAGGTCTATGTCTGCTCTCGATTCCAGGATGCGAATTGCCTCGTCGGCGTCCCGAGCTTCAAGGGCCTCGTACCCAGCAGATAGCACCAGATCAACGGCACTCATCCGGATGAGCGCACTGTCTTCGACCACGAGGATGAGCGCCTTGCCGTTGAACATCTGACCCTCAGGGGTATCATTGAAGTGGAGCCTTGCCCGCTCCTTGCTACAGCGTTGCAGCGGGAGATAAGTTCCTATGCGGCTGCTGGAAGTTTTATTTGGCGATCGGCGTCTCCCCGGTGCCTGATGGTCACGGCGGTGCCGGGATTTGCATTGCTCACCTGTATTTCGCTCTCGAGGTTCCTGGTAAGCGCTTCGACGATGCCGGTCCCCAGCCCGGCCTTGGGGGCAAGGCTGCCGGTCGGAATGCCGATGCCGTCGTCAGTGACAGAAAGCGCCCAGCCGCTGCCCCTCGAGCAATAGTCGATGACGATCGTGCCGGTCTGTTGCCCCGGGAAGGCGTGCTTGAGCGCGTTGATCACCAATTCGGTCACGATAAGCCCGAGGCTTACGGAAACATCGGCTTCCACCGCACTGTCATCAACGGTCACCGATATCGAGAGCCGGTCGTCGTCGGCAATCATCGAAGCGTCGAGGCTTTCGCAAAGCTGCGTGAAGTAGGTCCGAAGTTCGACGTTGCCGCCGTTGGAGATAGAAAGCTG
Organism: Shinella sp.; assembly: GCF_052438155.1. Lineage (NCBI taxonomy): Bacteria > Pseudomonadati > Pseudomonadota > Alphaproteobacteria > Hyphomicrobiales > Rhizobiaceae > Shinella > Shinella sp. Next base: position 33,200 of record NZ_JBQVPI010000037.1, read on the forward strand.
CCGCTGCACGGCCGCAATCGACATGACGCGGTGATGGGCGTTGTGGAGATGACCGCGCGCCTCCTCGGACTGAACCCGGCGTGCGCTCTGCATAAGAACGCTGGCAATGATCTGCAGGCTGTTTGCGACCCGGTGCTGGACCTCCTGCATCAGGATGGCCTTCTCCCGGATAAGATTATCTTTCAGCTTCGCTTCGGCGCGCGCGTCCGTCACGTCAGTGATGGCTAGCAAAAGCCGGACATTCGCGTTGTCGCCGTCGTCGAGGATCTGCGCATTGACAATCAACTGTCGCGTTTTGCGGTTCGGCCACTGGAGATCGATTTCGTAAGCCTCGATCCGCGCGCTTCCGGAAGCGGTTGCCCTCAGGAGCGAGGCGAGGCTGGGCATTGCCCATTCGCCATTTCCAAGCGAACCGAGCGGTTTGCCGTGAATGGTCGACGGATCGATTTCGAACGTCCGGCAGAACGATGTGCTCGCTGCAATGACCTTCTGGTCTCTGGAGAGGAAAAGTAGTGGCTCGTTCGACGAGACCACCACGGCAAGCGTACTCGCTGCTTCGAAATGGACGATCGGTGCGTTCGACATGGAAATGGCCCTCGAGGGCCGAAAACTCGCGGGGCACGAGCCATCACTCGGCAGGAACGTCGCCGGACACGGATCTTCTGCTGACGCTCGGAGAGAGCATATCATATCAAGCCTGAACAGGCTCTACACTTAATCGTCATGGTCGCTGATATCTCGAGCGGAACGGCGGGATTGCCCGTTCGAATCCCATCAAGAGCTCATAATCGGCTATCACCTGAAATCGACCCAGTTTGTCATCTCTCCATGGCCTCTGCCTGGCCAGAAAACTGCTTTTCATGGAACTCTTTACGCCGGTTCTGCAGGGCAGCGCTTAAGGAAAACTGGGTCAAACCCGGTTGATGCTGAACACAATTGTCCTAAAATGAGGCCCATCCACAGCAACAGCGTCAAAGCACGCGGCCGCACCGCGCAGCTTGATAATACTGTATCCTTCGGTGAAGGCCCTCTGACGGGATTCGTGGGTCGATGATAAGTCCGGCACCCGGTCATTGGCGACGTGGAGAAAACCGGCGGCGCCCCGCTACCAAGTTCGACGACGCTGCCGAAATTTGCTACAATAGTTTCTGCGAGGGAGGATATCATGGGTATACTTGATCGCCTGTTTTCGTCGCCAGCCCCTTTCATCAGTGACGGGGGGATGGAGACGGACCTAATCTTCCGCGAAGGCGCCGAAATGCCGATGTTCGCTTCCTTCGTGCTGCTCAACAGCCCAGAGGGGCGAGAGATGCTGCGGCGCTACGCGGTTTCATATTTCGACTTGGCCCAAGCCGCGAGCCGAGGCTTTGTGATGGGCACGCCGACCTGGCGCGCCAATGGCGGCTGGGGGCCGAAGCTCGGGCTCGACGACGTAGGGATCCGGGACGTCAACCGGCGCGCCATCGCCTTCGCCCGCGATCTGCGGGGCTCCCATCCCTGGCGTGACCATATCCTGATAGAGGGCGCGCTCGGGCCGGCAGGCGATGGCTATGCACCCGAGCAGCTCCTGACCCCAACCGAGGCGGCCCGTCTTCACAGCGCCCAGCTGGAGACCTTTGCTGAGGAAGGTGTGGACATCGCATCGGCTTTCACCATCACCCATCCAGGCGAGGCTATCGGTATGGTCAACCTGGCGCGCGACCTTGGTCTGCCTTTCGCACTCTCATTCACGGTCGAGACCGACGGGCGGCTGCCGACCGGGCAGGACCTGGATTCCGCGCTCAGCGAGGTGGAAGCCGCAACTGGCGGCTACGTTCGCTATTACGGGATCAACTGCGCCCATCCCGAGCATTTCGGTGAGCAGCTATCATCGCGCTGGCTCAACCGGATTGGCATGGTCCGGCCAAACGCCTCGCGCCGCAGCCATGCCGAACTGGACGAAGCCACCGAGCTTGATGATGGTGATCCGCAGGAGTTCGGCGCGCTTTGCGCTGAAATGGCAAAGCGGCTCCCTGGACTGCGCGTCGTCGGCGGATGCTGCGGCTCCGACATGCGGCACATCAGGGCTCTGATCGCGGCGGGCGTCTGAGCGCCAGATGGTCGGGCTTTAAGGGCAGACGCGGCCGCAACGACGAAACAAGTGTTGCGGTTGGTGCTGATACTCAGGTGGGCCTCGCGTATGAGGTAGACGAGGTAATCGGCGGGGGCTTCAATTTCCGACACCGCGCCGTCGATAGAGCGCCTAGAGGATAGTAGCAGGCGGGCCCTCCCTCGCTTCGGTGCGGCGAGGCACCATTCGCGCCCCTGAGACAATGGTGAAGCACTGTCCTCATTTCGGGCGCTTTTTGATAGCGATCGGTCCACACAATCTTAGCCGGGCAGCTACTCGCCTATACCTGATCCGCAGTTGGCGGGCTCGCAACTTCCTCAGCTTTCAGTTGGGCCGATACGGCCCTCACGGCTCCGTTCGTCGGGTTCACTGTGCACGATTCCACTTCTGCCAAGCGCCTGGCGAGACGCCGAGGAGCCTCTTGAACTAACAACTAAACGCGGCCTCCGACTCGTAGCCAACCGCACTGCCGACTTGAGCTATGCTCATTCCCCGTTCTTCCAGGAGCCGCGACGCAACCTGCATACGCCATTGAACAAGGTAGTACATTGGCGGCACCTCAACGAAGTGGACGAAACGCTCCGAAAATGCAGTGCGCGACAGCCCCGCCTCCCGGGCGAGAAGGTCGATCGTCCAGTTCTCCGATGGGCGGCCGTGGATAAGCTGGAGTGCCTTTGCAACATGGCGATCGCGTAGGCCAGACAGCCATCCGAGAGAGTGCGCGGGTAATGACTCGATGTAACACCGGATGGCCTCGACAAACATGAGTTCACTGAGCTTGGCTAAGATCGTCTGATTGCCCGCCCTCTTGTTTCCTAGAGCGTGACCGAACAGATCGACAATCCAGCTCTCCTGGTCTGGAGGCTTGCGGACCGCGAAGATCGGCGGCAGGGCGGAGAGAAGTGGATTAGAGGGCCTGCTGTCGCATCCGAGGTAGCCACAGATGAACCTCGTCTGCACGTCGCCGCCTCCACCATGGATCAGTTGATAGGGTAGCTGTTCAATATCCGCGGGCTTATGATAAATGCCCATGTTTGGTTCGCCTGTCCCGCCAGGCGACGAGCTCATGACGTTCGGCGCTCCTCCGGGAAAAATTACGACATCGCCAGAGTTCATTCTGATAGGCGGGGCCGGGTCATTGTCGAGAGCCGCCCAGCACGACCCTGAGATAACAGCATGAAAAGAGATAACGTGCTCCACCCCGGGCATAACCGCAGCGGCGATGTCGGCCGTGCTCGGTGACGCACCCACCCATGGCGCACTCGCACGAATGTCGAAGAAGAGCGCTCCGGATAAACGAACGGCGCGCAGCACGTCTGACAAAATGTCCATCGCACACGCTCCCTCACGTTAGGATTCCAACTTCGTGACAATCTCTTCCGCCTTGTGTCTTTTCGCTGCCATTTCAATGTCCTTCTTCGGCTCATGAGCCATATGTCAAAAAGGACCACTATTCAGGGGGCAGACCACCTCACTTACAGCTAGATTGCAAGGCGAACCGGATACGAGCGCCGCAGCATCGCGAATTGGCTTACTTCCAATGCACCTCGAGACAGGAATCGGGCGACATTGAATCCGACATCGCCACCTTATTTTGAAGCTTTCCTGGCTGAATGCTGGAAAAATGGAAACCGGGTTGGGCGCCATCTGTTTTACGATGTCAAGAACCGCGGTTACACGGGCAGGCGCTCCAATCTGGAGCGCCTGTTGAAGGTGTGGCGTGAAGTCGAAAACATTCAACCCGACGAGCCGACTCCGGGGATGGATGTTTCAGAACCCGTCCGCGATCCTGACACGGGCCATATGATCTCGTCTGTGGTAGCTGCAGCTTTATGCGTAAAACCGAGCGGCCTGCTGACAGATCGTCAGGCCAAAAAGGTCAACGCATTGAAGCGGGGCTCTCGAGCGTTCGCCATTATGCGTGGCTTGGCCATGCGCTTCAACGGCATCTTGCGCAGCAGGAGCTTGGAGGCACTGGATGAATGGATTGACGATGCCATCGACACCGAGCTCACGGCAATCATGCGTTTTGCCGGATATTGATGCCGTCAAAAATGCAATCGAACTCCCTTGGAGCAACGGTCAAGCCGAAGGGCAGATCAACCGCCTCGAGATGCTGAAGCGAGCAATGTACGGTCGCGCTGGCCCAGAGCTGATAAGGGCGAGAATGCTGCCGCTGAATCACAGAAATTGAGGATGAACTCGATTAACTGCAAAACGACACGGGGTGAAATAGACTTTGGACCCGTGCTGTCACGTCGATTTCGGTTTAACGGTTGGCTTACGCACAAGGCCGAGCCAGGAGAGTTCTCGCTCGGCCTTGTGCTAATGGTATTGATGCGGGCGAATGGTCAGCCGGAGCGTGCGAGGGGATGATACGGCTGGCTGATCATTCGACGTCTGAGTTCGTGTCCTATCCGGCAGCCGCCGCCAGCCGCGTGCGACTTGCAAACCCGATCAGGGTAGCGCCGAGCAGGGCGGACAACCCGGCGAAGGCGAAGACCCCGGCCGGGCCATGGCTTCCGACGATCAGGCCGCCGAACACCGCACCGCTCGAAATGGCGATCTGGAAGGTTGTCAGCGTCAATGCGCCGGCACTCTCCGGTTCATCGGATGCCGCCTGGGTGACGAAGCTCTGGACGCTGACGGGGAGCGCGCCAAAGGCAAAGCCCCAGAGTGTAGTGGCGACCGTGGCGACGACCGGCGAGGCGCCTGCAAAGCTCAGCACGAAGGCTGTGATGGCGATACCGGCTGCCGCAAGCGTCATCGACAAGGCGGTGTTGCGCTCGGAAATAAAACCGCCAGCAAAATTACCGAAGAAACCACCGATGCCGAATGCCAGCAGAATTCCCGAAATGCCTTCGACGCCAAAATGTGGCACATTCTCCAGGAACGGGCGTATGAACGTAAATCCGGCGAAGTGGCCAGCGACAACCAGTAGTATGGTCAGGAGCCCGATGCGGATAGCAGGGCGACGCAGGACGGTGGCCATTGTGCCGAGGTTGGCCGGACCGGTGGATGGCATGGCAGGCAGTGTGATCGCTTGTGTCAGAAGCGCAAGCACGCCGAGTATGGCCGTGATGACGAAGGCGAACCGCCATCCCATGATTTCGCCTATCCAGGCGCCAACGGGCGCTGCGCAGACCGTTGCGGCGGACACGCCGCCCATGATGATGGCCATCGCCCTCGGCATTAGCCGTTCCGGTACCAGCCGCATCGCCAGAGCCAGTGACATGGCCCAGAACCCGCCAAGGCCGATGCCAAGCAACGCGCGCGAGAAAAGCAGCATGGGCAGCCCGCTGGAGAAGGCAGTGATGAGGCTGGACAGGATCAGCAGCGCAGTGAGCCCCAGAAGCGTATAGCGCCGATCGAAGCGGCTCGTGCCGACCACGATGGCAGGGCCGGCAATCGCGCCGACGACCGCTGTCATCGTTACCGATTGTCCAGCCGCGCCGATGCTGACACCGAGGTCCTGCGACATCGGTGTCAGCAGGCTGGCCGGCAGAAACTCCGCCGTGACCAGACCGAACACGCCGAGCGAGAGGGAAATCACGCCCGCCCAGGCAGGCTTGGTGTGGCCGTCGTCGGCACGAAAGCCGGTTGTCTCTTGATTGCTGTTCATCTGCTGTCTCCAAAAGTGTTGAGAGGACGCTAGACGGGATGCGGCGGTGTTTCTATGCTGGAAAATCCAGAAGGCATGACTATTCGTCCAAATAGGAACGCGCGCCGATGAATGACCCATTGACCGAGATGCTGCGGGGCTTACGCCTTGATGGCGTAGAATATGGCCGCTGCCAGCCCTCTGCCCCGTGGGCAACGGCGTATCCGACCCAGGTGGAAGCGCAGTTCCATTTCCTGGCCGCCGGTCACGCCTATCTGCAATCGCCCTCCGGTGAATGGACGGAAATGAACGCAGGTGATGCCGTCCTGTTGCCACGCGGCGATGCTCATGTTCTGGCAAGTGAGCCAGGCGTGGCGCCCACGCCGGTGGAGTGCATGGCTCGAAAACGCCTCTGCGATGGCATCGTCGATCTGCAATGCGCCCTACCCGACACCAACAACCTCCTGTTCTTTGCGGTGATGCGGTTCAACGTCGACAAACGGCACCCGCTCCTGGAACTGATGCCGGACGTGATGCGCACCAGCGATCTGGCCGCCAGCGAGCCGACGATCCCGCTCTTGCTCGATGCGATGATGCGGGAGGTGGATATGAACCGCGTCGGGGCAGGGGGTATTCTTTCCCGTCTGGCTGACGTGCTGACCGCCACGATCATCCGGACCTGGGTGGAACATGGCTGCGGCGACTCGACCGGTTGGCTAGCGGCCGTCCGAAACCCGGAAGTCGGCCGTGTTCTTGCAGCCATTCATCTCAATCCATCCCATGACTGGAGTGTCGGCGAACTGGCCCGCCACATGGGCGCCTCGCGATCCGGTTTTGCCCAGCGCTTTGCCACCGTTGTCGGTGAAACGCCCGCGCGGTACGTCGCCCGGATGCGCATGCATCAGGCACACCAGTGGCTGGGGGAAGGGCAACGCGTCGCCGTGATTGCGGAACGCCTCGGATACGAATCCGAGGCGTCCTTCAGCCGTGCCTTCAAACGCATCATTGGTGCATCGCCGAGCCAGTTTCGCGAACATCGGAAAGTAAATGGAAGCGCGCGTTCCTAGGGTCAGGACTCGTTGATCACAGCCAGAAGATGACAGTTGCGGCCAGAGCGAGGGCGGAGAAGAAGACAGTCGGACATCGGTCGTACCGGGTGGAGACGCGGCGCCAATCCTTGAGGCGACCGAACATGATCTCGATGCGGCTGCGGCGCGTGTATCGACGCTTGTCGTATTTGGCCGGCAGGGACCGGGATTTGCGCCCGGGAATGCAGGGTTTGATACCCTTCTGCTGCAGGCCATCCCTGAACCAGTCGGCGTCATATCCACGGTCGGCCAGAATCCACTGCGCCTTGGGCAGATCATCGAGAAGGGCAGCTGCATCGGTATAGTCGCTGATCTGACCGGCGGTTATGAAGAAGCTGAGCGGTCGACCATTCGCATCGGCGAGAGCATGCAACTTCGTGTTCATGCCGCCCTTGGTGCGCCCGATTAACCGCCCAAGCCCCCCTTTTTTAACCGCAGGCTTGAGGCCGTGCGATGCGCCTTCAAATAGGTTGCGTC
>NZ_JBQVPI010000038.1:0-36910 GCF_052438155.1 Shinella sp.
TCGCTCGACGGCCTGCCTCTGTCGTCGTGGCCCTGCCGTGAAGAACCTGCCAAATAGCGCTTCCCTCCATTCAATGGGCAACATTGCGCCATCAAAGCCCGGGATCAAACACCTAGGCGTCTCGGCCGGGTTGATCGAACCCGACGATCGTGACGGCCTCTTCTGCTTTGTGTCTTTTCGCTGTCATTTCAATGTCCTTCTTCGGCTCATAAGCCATTCTTCAAGAAGAATCACTTTTCAAGCGGTAGGCCAGCGGCGCTGCTCACGTTCGACAACGTGACACGTCCCCTTTTCCTTCTCGTCCCAATCTGGGTCTCATCGCAATTTCGGAAATGAATTCAGTATTCAAATTTAACCAAAAGTTGATGAAGTAGTTCCTCTCAATCCTCCTGAATGAAAATACCCATAAAATAATATGGAAATAAAATTTGATGACTGATTCAGAATTACATTCCTGAAATAAAGACAATATGGCGGCATTGAGGCAAATTTAACGTGTTATCTAGTACTATTTCGCTACATTGCCTTTCAAATCGTGCCGGACTACCTTCCCGCCCTCAGCGCTGACCTACCTATAAAGTAGTACTCAACCCGTCAAATCAGCTAGGCGCGCACGCTGAAGGCGGCCGTTGGGAGAAAGGTGACAAGACCATGAGAAGTGAATTTCGCGACGTATCAGTCTCCAAGCTTTTGGAGGACACATCGCTCACTCGTAGCGAGATCGACACAAGCCTCGACTCAGGCGTGTATATTGAGAACAGCAGCGCACGGGACAGCTTCCACTTCCGTGACTTCGGCAATTCCATCAATGACGAGATTGGCGGTACATCCAGCCTGAGGCTGAAAACGGATCGTTCGGATGAAAGCGGCCACAAGCAGAACGATCATGTTCTGAAAGTTTCGTCGGTTGACGATGCGGCCTCTCTGAAGGTCGCCTCAGCGACCTCGCCGACAGATGTCGAGACAAAACAGACTGAGGTCATCCATTCCGCCGCCAGCAAGGCCGTAAACGCAGATGCCCCGGCAACACTTGCGGCGGCCGGCAACAAGGCCGCGGCAGCTGCTTCGGGCTACCCGGACGCCAGCAACACCGGCGTTTCCAGTGGCACGACGATGACCAAGTACACGGGGTCCTATCACGTAACCCAGGACAATGCCGTCATCAGCAACCTCGAGGTCCATGGCGATATCGTCATCGAGGCCAAGAACGTCACTCTGAAGAACGTCAAGCTGATCTCCAATACCGAGTGGCATGCGCTGCGCGTGATGGACGATGCGACCGGCTTCACCCTCCAGGACAGCGAAATCGACGGCAGCGGCATTACCGTCAACGCCATCTATGGCTTCGGCACGTTCCTGCGTAACAATCTGCATGATGTCGACAACGGCATCAATGTTATCGCGCCCACGCTGATCAAGGACAACTACATCCACAATCTGCGTGGTGGTAGCGACGCTCACTACGATGGCATCGAGATCAACGGTGGTCACGATATCGATATCATTCACAACACAATCATCAATGACCACGGCCAGACATCGGCAATCATGATGAACAATGATTTCGGGGGTCTTTCCAACATCAACATCGACGGCAACCGTCTGGTCGGTGGCGGTTACACTGTTTATCTCGATGACCGTTTCAACGGCGGTGATGTCATCGACAGTTCGATCAAGATTACCAACAACCAGATCGGCGGTGGTCATTGGGGCGATTTCGCACTCTATGACAATAAGCCCATCCTCTCGGGCAACACCGATCTTGATACACCGACGAATCCATCCGGAACTGTCCATACGGGAACGCAGGGCAACGACACGCTCCCGGTCAGCGGCATGACAAATGCCGGAAACGAGACCTACAAGGGCCTTGGTGGCAACGACCTGCTGAAGGGCGGCGCTGGCGCCGACGTACTGGACGGTGGTGCTGGTACGGACACAGCCACCTATGCAGGTTCGACGGCCGTGAAGATCAACCTCCAGACCGGCGTTGTCTCCGGTGGTCATGCCGCCGGTGACAAGTTCATCAGCATCGAAAACCTGAACGGCTCCAGCTACAACGACACCCTGACCGGCAACGCCGTAAACAACGTCCTGAACGGCGGCGCGGGAGCGGACAAGATGGCCGGCGGCGCCGGTAACGACACCTATGTCGTCGACAATGCCGGCGACGTCGTCACCGAAGGCAGCAATGCCGGAACGGACACCGTCAAGGCATCCGTTAGCCACACGCTGGCAAGCAATGTCGAAAGACTGATCCTGACCGGAACAGCCGCCATCAACGGCACCGGCAATTCTGCCGCCAACATCCTGACCGGTAACGCCGGCAAGAACCTCCTGAACGGTGGCGCGGGAGCGGACAAAATGGCCGGCGGCGCCGGTAACGACACCTATGTCGTCGACAATGCCGGCGATGTCGTCACCGAAGGCAGCAATGCCGGAACGGACGCCGTCAGGTCCTCCATCAGCCACACGCTGGCAACCAATGTCGAAAGACTGCTCCTGACCGGAACCGCCGCCATCAACGGCACCGGTAATTCTGCCGCCAACAACCTGACCGGCAACGTCGGCAACAACGTCCTGAAGGGTGGCAGCGGCAACGACATGCTTAGCGGAGGTGCCGGCAATGACACGCTGGAGGGTCAGTCCGGTTCCGACACGCTGACCGGTGGAGCGGGTGTCGACAAATTCGTCTTCCGCCAGAGCCAGGTTAAGACTGCCGGTGCAGACCACATCACCGACTTCACGTCTTCCGACGTTCTTGTCTTCGATGTGAGTTCAGGGCCGACGGGCAGCCTTGCAGCCAGCGCTTTCCGCCTTGGCACGGCAGCTCTCGATAGCAACGACCGTTTCATCTTTGATACGAAGGCGGATGCCCTCTATTACGACAGCGATGGCAACGGAGCTGCGACGAAGATCCTGGTTGCACATTTCGACAATGGATACAACCTTTCGGCGAGCGACTTCCTGCTCATCTGACGGTATCATGACCATGGGCGGCACGGCCGCCCATGGTTTTCCATCATCGCGGTCTGAAATTGTGACAGCACTCGGCGCCGCACGGGAAGCGCGCAGATTGAAGCCTTGCTCGTAAAACGGCCCGGTCATCTCTCCTGCGTTGCACTCAACAGCTGATGATATTTGGCGGCCGCCTCCGTGCGGTTGTGAACGCCGAGTTTGCTGATGATATTGTGCAGATGAACCTTCACGGTATTTTCGGAAAGATTGAACTCCGCCGCGATCAGCTTGTTCTGCATTCCCTGAGCCGCTTTCTCCAGGATCTCCATCTCACGGGCCGTAAGCTTGATTTGGTTGTCGGCCTCGGCGTAGAAGCCCTGCTTTCCCCTTGCACCGCGATGGCGCACCGTCGTGAGGGTCGGTGGCAAAAGCGGAAAGTACTCGCCGCCCGAAAGCATCAGACGCACCACCGCAAGCCAGATGTTGATCGCGAAATCCATCGGCAGGAGGCTGCGATAGACCCTCGGGCCGCCATCAGCTCTCGTCAATTTACCGATCCCCGACATTGTCGGGTGGGTGAGCGCAATCTGTGCATCGGGATGCATGCGGCGCAATATGAACGCCGCCGCCTCGGCGGCGGGAAGAAGCGCGGAATCGATGAGGATCAATCCGACCGGATTGGCGAACGGCTTGCAGGCGGCTTCGATGCTTGGCACATGCAAGACCACGGTTTGAGGAAACTCTTCGGGAAAGGCCTCCAGCCTCTCGCAGGTACATTCGGAAGGCCCCACCACCAGGATCGTGCGCACCACATCCGTTCGAGAGGACGTCGTCGAAGCAGGATCGCACTTGCTCTGTTCCGGCGCCATGCCGATCTCCTCGCTCCCCACACGAACACGGCTGCCATCCAAGGGCATCACCATTCTATCTTCGGTGTGGCATCTTCACGATAGCTCCCTATGGGTTACTCCTGCCCGCCTGTGGTTTCCTCGTGATCGAACAAGTTCCCTGTTCCCACTACAAAAGGATTATCCGGCGTAATATCCGGACGCCGCCCTTGCCATCGGTTAGCGCAAGCAGTGCGGTTTACTTCTAATTGATGATGCCGGCCGACGACTGATCGACTACTGAAAAGCTCTCCCACTCCGCAGAATGCAAAATGAAATTCATCACGGCGAGCGCCATACGCTCACCGATCTTCGACAGGCGAATTCTATGGTCATGTTACGGATTTTGCAGGATCGGCCGCGCCCACTGAAGACACTCTTCGCCGCCACCATGTTGACCGTTCTTTGCTGGTCGCCCGCGTCAGCGGATGCACCACGGATCTGGCCGAATACAAGCATTCGGCTGAACATCGTCCAGTGGATGCCGACGAAGGGCCTCTACGAAAGATGGGACGCCCTGAGCGGAGAGTTCATCGTGGCGCAGGACGGGACATTGTCGCTCCCGGTGATCGGCCGGATTCCGGTCGGGAGCCTGGATGAAGCCGATCTCGCCGCCAGAATTGCCGAGGAGCTCAAGGACAAGATCGGGCTTGTACGCGCACCCGAGGCGACGGTAGCCATCGTCAAATATCCGCCGATTTACGTCGTAGGGGACGTGAAGCTGCCGGGCACCTACGAGTTCCGGCCGGGGCTGACGGCATTGCAGGCCCTGGCTGTGGGAGGCGGTGAGAATAACCCGGACAGTGGCGGCCCTGCCCTGCCCGACAGGGTGGAACTGGTTGCGAATCTGCGGGGACTGGAAAACTCCATTATGCGCACCCGCATCAAGATCGCGCGTTTCCACGCTGAACTTTCGGATGCGAAGGAACCGAAGTTCGATCTGCCGGTCGGAATGGAAAGCCAAGAGGCTCGGGCGGTCTACGAACAGGAGAAGGCTGTCATGACAGCGCGGTCCAATCTCCTGCAGAGACAAGCGAATTCCTTCACGGAGTTGCGTGATCTGCTTCGCGTGGAACTCGAGACGCTCGACAAGAAGGCCGACAGCGCCGAGGCCGACATCAAATCCGTCGCGAAAGAGTTGAACCTTTTCAAAACGATGGTGGACAAGGGTATCGCGCTTCCCGCCAGACAGGGCGACCTCGAACGGATGCTTCGAAGCTATTCGGCCGCACGCCTCGACGTATCCGCAGATGCGATGCGGGCAAAGCAGAACATCTCCGAAGCATCGCGCAACCTCGAAGGTCTGTACGATCGGCAACGGACCGAAGTAAACCTCGAACTGCAGACGGAACAGGCGAACCTGGATCAGATGCTTCTGAAACGCGAGGCGGCCCAGAACCAGATGCTGAGGATCCTGTCAAAACAGGACAAAGTGTCGGATACGGGCGACCCCACGGTGCTCGCCTTCACCATCGATAGGTTGGTCGATGGCAAAACACGGGAAACCGCGGCTAGCAGCGATACCGTTCTACAGCCCGGTGACGTGCTTCGCGTCACCCGCAATCCGAGCACCACGGCGCGGGAAACGCTTGCGCAAAATTCACAGACGGATGCGGTCGTCGGAAACAGCCAATGAGCGCGCCCTGCGACGCCTCTCCCAGCGAGCAGACCACGCATACGCAAATCCTGAAATCCACCCTCCTGGTCGGCGCCTCGTCGGTGGTCGGAGTGGCCTTTTCGATCATCCGCAACAAGGCGGTCGCACTGATGCTCGGGCCGGAGGGCATAGGCCTGATGGGGCTTTACAGCGCGCTTGCCGACATGGCCCAGAACCTCGCGGGCATGGGCGTGCAATCGAGCGGCGTGCGTCAGATCGCCGAAGCTGCAGGCACGAACGACGACGAGACGATCGCGCGCACCGCTCTGGTGCTTTCGCGCACGGCGCTTGTGCTCGGAGCGGTCGGTGCCCTGCTTCTCCTCCTGCTGGCTGTTCCGCTCTCCGGTCTGACATTCGGCAACCATCAGCAGGCGGGCGGGGTTGCACTGCTGTCGCTTGCCGTTGCCCTGCGCATCGTGTCTGGAGGGCAAATGGCACTGCTTCAGGGGCTGCGCCGGATTTCGGACCTCGCGATCGTCAATGTCGCAGCCGCCTTCGCCGGCACGGTGATCACCATTCCCCTGATCTATCTCTTCGGCTTGCGCGGCATCGTTCCGTCCCTGATTACCGTAGCAATCGTGACCGGCCTGGTGTCATGGCATTTTCGCAGGCGGGTCCAGCTGCCTTCGATCGGGATTCCGCCGCCGCTGTTCGGACAGGAGAGCAGGCGCCTCCTCAAGCTCGGGCTGGTGTTCATGGCAAGCGGGCTGCTGACATTCGGCGCGGCCTATGCAAATCGCCTCATCGTCCTGCACGCCGAGGGGATCGCGTCAGCCGGTTTCTACCAGGCGGCCTGGGCCATCGGGGGCCTCTATGCCGGCATCGTGCTGCAGGCCATGGGCACCGATTTCTATCCACGCCTGACTGCGGTGAGCGGGAACAATGCTGAATGCAATCGCCTGGTAAATGAGCAGGTGCAAATGAGCCTGCTTCTTGCAGGCCCCGGCGTCGTCGCCACGCTGACCTTCGCCCCCTTCGTGCTGCATATCCTCTATTCCCATGCCTTCGATGGCGCAACGGACCTGCTTCGCTGGATTTGCCTCGGCATGATGCTGCGCATCGTCGCCTGGCCGATGGGCTATATCGTGATAGCGAAGGAAGCGCAGGCGACGTTCTTCTGGACCGAGGTCGCCGCGACGGTGGTCCATGTCGGACTGGCCTTCGTCCTTGTCCCGTATTTCGGTGCCGCTGGTGCTGGAATGGCCTTCCTTGGCCTCTATATCTGGCACGGCGTTCTGATCTACTTCATCGTCCGGCGGATGAGCGGATTTCGCTGGTCCAGGGAGAATGCGGGGATCGCCCCCGTCTTCATCCTTGCTTGCGCTCTGGTCTTTCTGGCGACACAGGCACTGTCGCTTTGGCAATCGACGGCCACGGGCTCAGCGGTGCTTCTGCTGACCGGCCTGTATTCCCTACGCAAGCTGGTGCGGTTGGTTCCGCATTCGTCATTGCCCTCGCCGCTGAAAGTCTTGATCGCCCGGTTCGCGTGACGACACAGGCTGTTTACCGGCAAAAAAGGCTTACAGGGCGGTTTCCAGAGCGCGTTCCGCGCGCGTGGAAACCCTCGCCAGCGCATCGATGACACGATGCACGTCCTCTTCGGAAAGCTGCGCGAAGAGCGGCAGGATGATGGAATTTTCCTGGGCGGCCGCGCTGCGCTCCAGGCCGCCGACCACGCGGTGCGTGTCCCGTCCGGCATAACTTTGTTCGGCCGTAATGTTCATGACGCCGCGCCGCGTCGAGATGCCGTCGTCGAGCAACGCCTGCATGATCGCGCGCTGATCGCCTCCGTCAGGGATGCGCACGCAGTAGCTCTGCCAATTCGTACGCGCCCATGCGGGCTCCCGCGGTGCCGCGAATGCTGGCGCGCTCCTCGCGATCAACCCGCCGTAGAGATCGGCGAGTTTTCGCCGGCGCGCGACGAGGCCCGGCAGCCGACGCAATTGCACCCGGCCGAGTGCTGCTTGCAGATCGGTCATCCGGTAATTGTATCCGAGTTCGGGATAGGTCTCGTAGATGACGGACTTCGATCCGTGGCGCACGGTATCCGCAACACTCATGCTGTGCTGGCGCCAGAGCCTGAATTTGCGGTCGTATTCCGCATTGGCGGTAGTCAGCATGCCGCCGTCGCCCGTGGTGATGACCTTGCGGGGATGGAAGGAGAAACAGGCAATGTCGCCAAAGGGGCGCCCGATCCTTTCCCAGCGACCCTGCCGCAAAATCTCGCTTCCCGATGCACAGGCCGCATCCTCGATGACGGGGATCGACCGCAGGCCCGCAATCGCCATCACCGCCGCGAGATCGCATGGCATGCCCAGTTGATGCACGACCAGCACGGCTTTCGTGCGCGGCGTCACCGCCGCCTCGATGCGGGAGGGATCGATGTTGAAGCCATCCGCTTCGATGTCGACGAAGACGGGCGTCGCATCGCAATAGCGAATGGCGTTGGCCGTGGCGATGAAGGAATGGCTGACGGTAATCACTTCGTCGCCGCGCCCGACGCCGACCACCTTGAGCGCGAGATGGAGCGCCGTCGTGCAGTTGGAAACCGCAGTGGCAAAGGGGGCGCCGACATAGGCGGCGAACTCGCTTTCGAAAGCCGCCACTTCCGGGCCTTGCGTTATCCAGCCCGACAGAATGACCCGCCGGACGGCGTCCGCCTCCTCTTCGTCGAGTTCGGGTTTGGCGACGGGAATCTGGGAGAGGGAGCCGCTCATGCCGCCTGCCCTCCCTGTACTCTCTCCTGGCGCCACCAGGAAACGAGATCGCGAAGACCTGCCTCCATATCCACCTCGGCCGAAAAGCCGATGAGATCGCGCGCCTTGTCGGTCGATGCGAGACGGCGGGCAACGGCGTTGACCTTGCGGGCCGGCGCATATTCCGGCTTCAGTGTCGATCCCATGACCGCCAGGAGCATTTCCGCCAGTTCGTTCAGGCTGGTTTCCGTGCCGCTGGCGACATTGAAGACTTCGTCCGTCACGGAAGACTTGGCGGCCAGGATGTTGGCGCGGGCGATATCGTGGACGTGAACAAAATCCATCGTCTGCAACCCGTCGCCGAGGATGATCGGCGGGAGGCCGGACTCGATGCGCTCCATCCACCGGATGAGCACCTCGGTGTAAACGCCGTGCACATCCATGCGCGGACCGTAGACGTTGAAGTAACGCAGCGCGACGTAGTTCAGGTCGTACATGTCCGCGAAGCTGCGAAGCAGCCCTTCGTTGAAGGCCTTGGCGGCGCCGTAGATGGTGCGGTTGTTGTAGGGATGGTGGTCTTCCGTCGTGGGAAAGCTCCCCGCCTGTCCCAGCACCGAGGCGGAGGACGCGGCCACGACCTTCGCAACGCCGAACTTCACCGCCGCTTCAAGGACGTCGAACGTCCCGCCCGCGAGAACGTCGAAGGCGAGCCGCGGTTCCTCGGCGCACTGGGTGATGCGGATCGCCGCCTGATGAAAGACGATGTCGATCCCCTTGAATGTCCTCTCCAGCAAGGCACGGTCGCGGATATCACCTTCGATGATCGTGATCGGCACGGAGCTTGCGGCCTGCATGAGGTTTTCGCGTCGCCCACGCACGAAATTGTCGATGATTACGATCTCGCGCGGCCGTTCCGCGGCAAGCTGGTCAGCGATATGCGAGCCGATGAGACCGGCGCCGCCGGTGATCAGTATCCTCTTGTCCTTCATGTCACACCTCGACGTTTTTTGCCCGAACCGGTGGATCCTCCCGCCATCGCAGGAACTGTGCCGGCACGCCTGCGACGATCGAATAGGGCTCGACATCCGAGACCACGACCGCGCCGGCGCCGACGATGGCGCCTCTGCCGACGGTCACGCCCGGCAGGATGGTGGCGTTCGTGCCGATGTCGGCCTCCGCCTCGATCCGGACCGGCCTGATCTCCAGATCCGTCCGGATGATCGGCACATCGACCGGCATGCCGCTATGGGTCGATCCGAGTATTTTTGCGCCTGGACCCCAGCCGACGTCATCGCCGATGACCACGTCGCGAGCATCGATGAAGGCCTGCGGGCCGATCCAGACATTGTTGCCGATCCGGCAGGTTCCGTCGTAGCGGCCCTGGATGTTCGCCTGCGCCCCGATGAAGACGCCGTCGCCGATCTCGAATGTTTCCGGATGCTTGAAGACCGCGTTCGCACCCACCTGCAGCCCGGACCCACACCGACGCGACAGGGCCTGTAAAATCGCCCGACGCATCAGGGTATCCACGAAACCGTCGCCGTTGGAAAACCGCCCGTAGAGCTCAATCAGGCCCGCCTGCCCGTATGTGTTTTTCAGGTCTTCGGCGAGGCCTTGCTGGTAGGCGGGATCGACGGGCTTGCCGCGCAGGCCGTGCACCGCCTTGACGATCCTCTGGGTATGGCGAGCCTCAAGCGACATAGGCGTCTTTCTCCACGGCCCGGACGACCTGCTCCACTTGATGGGCGGTCATTTCCGGGTAAATCGGCAGGGACAGCACCTCCCGCGCGGCCGTCTCGGACACGGGAAAATCGCCCGGCGCGTAGCCGAGATCGGCATGCGCCGGCTGGAGGTGGACGGGGATGGGATAGTGCAGGCCGGTCTGGACCCCTTCGGCGAGCAAGGCCCGCTGCAAGCCGTCGCGGTCCCCGGTGCGGATCGCATAGATATGATAGACGTGGCGGCGCTGCGCATCGGCATAGGGCAGCCGGATATGACGCATGCCGCCGAGTAGTGACGTGTAACGCGCCGCATGGGCGCGGCGCGCTTCGGTCCAGTCTTCCAGATGGCGCAACTTGACGCGCAGGATTGCGCCCTGAATGCCGTCCATACGGTAATTGTAACCCTTCAGGACATGGTGATAGCGCTGTTCCTGTCCCCAGTCGCGCAGCATGCGAAAGGTTTTCGCGTGCCGGTCGTCATCGGTGACGGCGATGCCGCCCTCGCCGCAGGCACCGAGATTTTTGCCCGGATAGAAGCTGAAGCATCCCGCCACGCCAAAACTGCCGGCCCTGCGGCCCCTGAATTCGGCGCCGTGCGCCTGACAGGCATCTTCCACGATGGGCAGGCCATGGCGTGCGGCAACCGCCTGGATGGCATCCATGTTCGCCATCTGGCCATAGATGTGCACGGGCACTATCGCCTTCGTGCGCGGCGTGATGGCGGCCTCCAGCCTTTCGGGATCCATCGTCAATGTTGAAGGCTCGACATCGACGAAGACCGGTCGCGCGCCGGTGTAGCAGATCGCCGATACGGTCGCGACGAAGGTGAACGGCACGGTGACGACCTCGTCCCCGGGGCCGCATCCGAGGGAGAGCAGGGTCAGATGAAGGGCGCTCGTTCCCGAATTGACGGCGATCGCATGCCGGACGCCGCAATATTCCGCGAATTCGCGTTCGAACTGCTCCACTTCGTCGCCGAGCACATATTGGGCGGATGCCAGCACCTTGAGCACCGCGGCATCGATCTCGGGCTTCAGGGATGCATACTGGGCTTTCAGGTCGAGGAGCGGGATCATGCGATCAGCCTCGCCTTCTCCAACTCTATGACGCGGCCACGCTGGGCGAGCGACTGGGTGGCGGCTTCGAGGATCCTCACCACGCGCAGGCCCGCATTGCCGTCGGCGATGGGCCTCGCACCCGCTTCGACACAGTGGAGGAATTCCCTGAGTTCGCGGCCGAGCGCCTCGGATATGTCCAGCTGGGGGGCATGCATGTCGCCAGTGCGGTAGCCGACCAGCATCTGGTAGACCTTTTCGCCGTTCTTTTGCGGATTGCCGTTCAGCGTTATCCCCTTGTCGTAGACCTTCACCTTTTCGCTGGGTTCGAGGTCGTCGTAGACGATCATCTTGTTGCTGCCGCCGATCAGGGTCCGTCGCACCTTCACCGGCGCCAGCCAGTTCACATGGACATGCGCGATCAGCTTGCTCTCGTAAAACATCGTCAGGTAGGCGATGTTTTCGGGCTCGCCCGGCACATGGCTCATGCCGGTTGCCGACACGGCCACCGGTTTTTCGTCAAGCACGTAATCCATGATCGAGAGGTCATGTACGGCAAGATCCCAGACGACGCTGACATCGTGCTGGAAGAGGCCGAGGTTCACGCGCACGGAGTCGTAATAGTAGATTTCGCCGAGATCCCGTTCCGCGATCTCCCGCATCTTCCGCACCGCCCCGGTATGGACGAAGGTGTGGTCGACGGCGAGTACCAGGCCACGCCGGGCCGCCTCCTCCACCATGCGCCGGGCCTCCTCCGTGGTCGCGGCCATCGGCTTTTCCACGAAGACGTGCTTGCCGGCCATCAGGGCCATCATGGCGAGCCGGAAATGCGTGGAGACCGGCGTTGCGATCGCGATCGCGTCGATCCGCGGGTCGTGCAGCATCTCGTCGAAATCGGCGGTGATATCGACGGTCGGATAACGGGCCTTCACCGGCGCGAGCCGTTCGGTCATCAGATCGCAGACCGAAACAAGCCTCGCATCTGTGATATCCGCCAGGTTCCGCACCAGGTTCGGTCCCCAGTAGCCATATCCGACAACCCCTACCCCGATCACGATACAGCCTCCATGATTGCGCCGTTCGAACGGGCGTCCTTGACCCGACCGATGATCCGGGCCGGGACGCCGGCCACGATGGCGAAGTCGGGAACATCCTTGACCACGACAGCGCCGGCGCCGATCTGCGCGCCCTCCCCGATGGTCACGCCCGGAAGGATCGTGGCATTGCTGCCGATCGAGACCCGGCGCCGCACGCGGGTCGGCAGCAACGACCAGTCGCTATCGCACTGGAGGCTGCCGTCGGCATTGACGGCGCGGGGATACATGTCGTTCGTGAACATGACCCCATGCCCGACGAAGACGCCGTCCTCTATCGTCACGCCTTCGCAAATGAAACTATGGCTGGAGATCTTGCAGTTCCGGCCAATATGCGCGTTCCTCTGGATCTCCACGAATGTGCCGATCCGGGAACCGGCTCCGATGGTGCAGCCATAGAGGTTGACCAGATCGGGATGGTGGATCACCACCCCTTCTTCCCTGACAACGTCGAGTGAAATCATTCGAATACTCCGTAGCGGATTCCTGTTCAAAAACAGGCGTCGGGGCATGCTCCAAACTACTTAGAGGACATTTCCTTTTGCCGTTTGAGTAAAGGGAACAATAGGATTTACGCGCTACACCTTAGGGTGTACGCCGAGACCGCCGATTGAGCCTTCATGATGCCCGCAGCGTAGGGATCAC
This sequence comes from Shinella sp., assembly GCF_052438155.1. Taxonomy (NCBI): domain Bacteria; kingdom Pseudomonadati; phylum Pseudomonadota; class Alphaproteobacteria; order Hyphomicrobiales; family Rhizobiaceae; genus Shinella; species Shinella sp. Next base: position 12,714 of record NZ_JBQVPI010000038.1, read on the forward strand.
GCCCGCCGTTTTGCCCACCCCGCCGAAAGGTGCGATTGCACGGTGTTATCCTTCCCCGCAGTTTGAGCGCTGGAAACATGCGGCATCAAACCGGGAAAGCGGAAATTGCGCATCCTCGTCTATCCCCACGATCTCGCCGTCGGCGGAAGCCAGATCAACGCGATCGATCTGGCCGCCGGCGCGCAGGCCGCGGGCCATGAGGTGGTCGTCTATGGCGTTCCGGGGCCTCTGACCGGCTATATCGCCGAGCGGGGCCTGCGCTTCCTGCCGGCAAGTGCAACGAAGTACCGGCCCGCGCCCTCGCGCATCATCGAACTCGCGCGGATCGCGCGACGGGAGCGGATCGACCTGATCCACACCTATGAATGGCCCCCCTGTCTCGACGCCTATTACGGTGCGTTCCTGATTTTCGGCGTCCCAGTCCTCTGTACTGTGCTGAGCATGTCCGTCAGCGCACAGGTGCCGCCCTCCGTGCCGCTGATCATGGGCACCGAGGACCTCGGCCGACAGGCGCGCGCGCGGCAGGCCGGCCCCGTCTGGGTGATCGAGCCGCCGATCGACGTCGATCGCGACAACCCGTCGCTGGACGGGCAGCCGTTTCGAACCGCGCATGGGATTGCGGATGAGGATTTCCTGATCGTCAGCGTATCTCGCCACGCCCTCGACCTGAAGCTGGATTCGCTTGTCCGGGCCATCGATGCGGTGGACATGATCGGCGGGCGGCACCGGGTGGTTCTGGCGCTGGTCGGTGACGGTCCCGCCCGCGCGGCGCTGGAGGAGCGGGCCAAGACCGTCAATCACCGTCTCGGACGGCGCGCGATCATTCTCTGCGGCCAGCTGCTCGATCCGAGAGGTGCCTATGCCGCGGCCGACCTGGTCGTGGCGATGGGCAGTTCCGCCTTGCGCACGCTTGCCATCGGTCGGCCATTGATCGTGCAGGGGGAAAAGGCATTTTCGGAAGTCTTCGAGCCCCCGACACTGACCGTGTTCCTCAACCAGGGTTTCTACGGGCTCGCGGACGACGCGCCCGGCGCCGACCGGCTTGCGGCCCAGATCGAGCGGTTGGTGCTGGACGCCGATCTTCGGCTGCGCCTTGCCGAATATGGTCGCGAGGTTGTCGTCGAACGCTTCAGCCTTGAAAGGGCACTGGCGCTTCAACTCGAGATCTACCGCGAGGTCGTCGCCACGCGTTTGGAAAAACATGTCGGAGAGGCGGTTATGTCCGGTCTGCGCGCCCTGGCGGTGGAGATCGACAACCACAATCCTCTGGCAAAGCGGAGAAAGAGGCGTGAGGCCCTGAGCTTACTCTCGGCCGCCAGATCGGGCCGATGGCCGCCCGTCCTCGAAACCGGCGGATGAGGCCCGCATCCTGATGCTGCGGGCCGGGCGCCGCTTCATCGGTTCGTCCGGTTTTTCTTCGCCCTTCGCGTCCAGCAGCCATACCCCCGCGCCGAGGGAGAAAATGAACAGCACATAGGTAGCGTTCCAGAAATGGACCGTCCAGCCGACGAGAAAGAAGCCGGTTAGGGAAGCGAGGAAGCCCAGTCGATAAGAGGCCAGTTTCGCATCATCGATCTTCCTTGTCGCGACCGCCGCAAAGACTGCCAGGAACGTGACGAGCATCGCCGCGGCCGCCGGAATGCCGTAGATTATCGCTTGATACAGCCAGAACATGTCGATGCTGGGAGGCATCCAATCCGGCCTGTCCCACCCGATCATGGTCGTTCCGAAAAGGGGATGGTTCATCACGGAGCCGGTCCCGAAATTCCATATCAGCACGCGGTAATAGGCATTTTCGGGACTGAACGAAAAATGGGTGATGAAGAACTCGAAGACGCTCTGATTGGACATCGTCGCGACGAATACATAGCCCGTGCAGAGGCTTGCCCAAAACAGCTTCCACCGCGCGTTGATGCGCACCAGCACCCTGTCCCACGCAATCACGATGATCTGGGCAAAAAGCCCGCTCTGCGGACCTGACGACATCGACAGGAATGTCGTCGTCGCGATCACCGCCGCCTTCGCATAGCGTTCCGAGGCCGTCTTCGCATAACCGAGGACGCAGTAAACCGGCCCGAGCATGGCACCGCAAATCACACCGAAAAGGATGGGATGCTCCACGACGCTTTGCACGCGGCGCAAGCCCCATCGTGTGTCATGCAGGTTCGGGTGCGTCGTGAACACGATGCGTGTCAGATCGAGCAGGATGTTCTTGCCGGTCAGCGCTTCGAAGAACGCAAATGGCATCAGAAACAGAATGACGCGAAACAGCAGGAGCGTCACGCGATAGTAATCATCGGCGGACCGAATGTAGCACCGCGCGAGAAGGTAAGGCCCCATCGTCTCGATGAACTGGATGCCACCCGACTGCAGCCCCTGGCTAAGGCCATGCACGGCGCACAGGCTTATGAAGCACCAGAAGCAGTACAAAAGAAGCGTGAAGTCGGCAAACCGCAGCCGACCCGCCCCGCCCGATGCCCATTTGTACAGGCACGGCAGGATCGTCGCGAGCAGCACCAGGCGAAAGGGGCTCAGCGCCAGATTGCCGACATTGAAGACGAGGGGCAGGAAAAGCGACACGAGGAACAGCGTGACCGACAGGGATCGCGTCCCACGCGCCGGATGGTCCTCGGCGATCGCGCCTGACGTCCGGATCCGCGCACCAGCACTCCGTCCGGCCGGTCGGCTCGGGCGGGGAGCTCGCGCTTTCACCGGCGCCTGAGGCTCACCGTCGTTGGAAAGGATAGCGCGCATTGCCGGCAGCTGCCTCATGGTACGGGATCACGCGACGTTCACGACACCCTATCCCCGCGCGTGGCGATAGATAACTTATCAATCGGATCAGTCGGCGCCGTCCGGATACACCCAACGGATTAGGTGCACGTCATTTCCGCGCGCTGTTGCCCTCCACCACCGGCCGGCTGTCATAGAAAGCAAAATCGCCCCACCGCCCGCCACCGATCTGGTTGCCGATGATGCGGATCGAGGCGTCGTCGACGGCGCCACCGCCCTTGCGGCCATCGAGATAAATCGTGTAGCCGCCGCCGACGAGACGGTTGTTCTCGATAGAGATGTTCGACAACCCGCTGAACTCGTTGTTCATCATCACCGCCGAGGTCTGGTCGTGTTCGTTCACGATGAGGTTGTGAACGATCTGGATGTCATGGCCGCCATTGATCTCGATACCGTCATAGTGACCATCGGCGCTGGTGCGGAAATCGTGGATGTAGTTGTCGCGGATCGTCGACGGCGCGATGACGTTGATGCCATTGTCGACGCCGTGGATGTCGTTTCGCAGAAACGTCCCGAAACCGTAGACACCGTTAACCGCCATGCCGGCGCCGTCGATTTCGCTGTCCTCCAGCTTGAAGCCCGTCGCGCCTTCCATCACGCGCAGCGCATGCCAAGGGGCTTCGGAGATCAGCCTGACGTTCCTCATCGTCACGTTGCTGGCTTCGATGACGACGTTGCCGTGGATCTCCAAGTCGTGGACCGTCGCATTATCGGTCGTCGCATAGTAGGTGCCGTGGAACTTGGCGAGCTTTGACGGATCGGACAATCCGGTTCTTTCCAGGGCCCAGTCGTCTGTGCGCGACGGCGCGCTCGCTGTTGCCGTCAGGCAGAGCAGGACGAGGCCAAAGACCGTCAGTGCCCGGATATATCTCATTTCATCATTCGGAATGCGGTTGCGGCGAAGCGAGACTCGTGTTGACGAGCACACGGCCGAGCCGCCGCACGAGCGAGCGAACGACCGAGGCAACATTGGCCGGGCGGTCCCTCAAGCCGGCGAGCAGGAAGCGCATTGCTGAACGTTTCTTGCCGGAATTATAGAGGCCGATCGCAATCCCGATGCGCAGTCGGGAACGATCCAGCCGCCGCAAGGCGAGGACCCGGCGGTTCTTGCGCAATATTCTGAATTCGCCCATCAATTGCCGCCGTCGATTGGTCGATATGCTGTCGGCCGAGATGAATCCCAGGACGACCGGCTCGATATCTTCGAAAACCGTCGTGTGCTGGACCAGCCGAACCGCGAATTCCCAGTCCTCGTTCGCCCTCAGGCATTCGTCGAACCAGTGGAGATCCGGCATGCAATCGCGCCGGAACAGGGCATTCTGTACGCTTATCCGGTTTTCGCTCAGGAGGTGGCCGAGCTGGTCCTCGTCGAGCCGCAGCCTGCCGTCGGGGGGAGGCGCATGCGCGACCTTGCCGGCCCCGTAACGGAATTCTGGATCACGGCCATAGACGATCTTGCCGCCGATGACGACGCGCACGCTGTCGGCAAGCGCGTCGAAGAACGCGACCTGCCTTTCGAGCTTTCCGGGCAGCCAGAGGTCATCGCTGTCCTGGAAAGCGATAAGCCGCCCCCGGGCGGCAGCAAGCCCCGTATTGCGAGCGGCGCCAGCGCCGCCGTTCTTTTCGCGCCTTATGTATCGCACCCGCGCATCGGAAAAGCCGTTGACCACGGTCGCAACATCGTCGCTCGAGGCATCGTCGACGACGATGAGTTCCAGGTCCCCGTAGGACTGGGCGAGCACGCTCGCCATGGCCGCGACGAGGGGCCTGGTTCTGTTATAGGTCGGTAGGATGACCGAAATGTCGGGGTTCATAGAAGCCTCCGCGAGGCGTGCCACCTGTTGCCTCTCATCTACGCAGATCGTCCCGAAGGAGGAAAGACCGGTAAAACGGGGTATGCCGCCATCCTTTGGTATAGGTCCGGTATGTTCGCAGGCAGGCAGCGTCCCGTATCCGCCGCACACCCACCGCCGTTCACCACCCAAAGGCGACATTGCCGCGATGTCCAGGCGCCGGATAATCCCCATGGCGGGCAAGTGGACCGCGACAGGTTTGTGGAGCGTTTGGATTTGGCCAAGGTCTTGTTGATCGCACCGACCTGCAACGGCGAGGATGTCGGCGAGGCATGGGTGGCGTTCCAATGGGCGCGCCGGCTCGCCGAGCGGCACGACGTCACCTTGCTGACCTATCACAAGCGCGGAGCCCGCCCCGCGGCCGAGCAGCTTCCAGCCATGCGGGTGATCGAATGGCGCGAGCCACCCCTGCTCGGCCGGGCCGAGCGCCTCAACAGCCTCATGAAGCCTGCATATCTGCCGTTTTACCTGCGTGCGCACCGATGGATCGGACAGGCGCTGGCGCGCGGCGAGCGGTTCGACCTGGTGCACCAGCCCGTGCCAGTCGCAATGCGATATCCCTCCCCTGCGACCGGCTTCGCTCTGCCTTTGTTGATCGGCCCCGTGGGCGGAAGCCTTCCATCCCCTGAAGGTTTCACGACGGACGACACGTCGAGCCCGTGGTTCACCCGATTGCGGGCGCTGGATCGCCACCGCCTGAACTGGGACCCGTGGCTGCGGGCATCCTTCAGAAATGCGGATTGCGTGCTTGGCATCGCCGACTATGTGAAGGAAATCCTCGCCGGCGTTCCCTTGAAGAACTTCCAGGTGATGAGTGAGACCGGTCTCGACAGCCTTCCGGAAAGGATCGACAGGTCCGGTCGGCAGGGGCCAGTCAGGCTGCTGTTCGTCGGACGCCTCGTGCGGACCAAGGGCGTGCGCGACCTGATCGGTGCCCTGTCGCTCATCCGCGACCTGCCGGTCGAGCTCGACGTCGTCGGCGAAGGCCCGGAGCGTGCGCCATGCGAAGCGCTGGTCACCTCTCTCGGCCTGGGAGCACGCGTCCACTTGCATGGGTGGCAATCGAAAGAGAAGGTCGGCGCGTTCTATCGCGCGGCCGATATCTTCACGTTTCCAAGCTATCGGGAGCCCGGCGGCAATGTGGCGCTGGAGGCGATGGGGTATTCGCTCCCCCTGATCGTCGTCGATCGCGGCGGGCCGGGCAGCGCCACGTCCGATCTGTGTGCAATGAAGCTCTGCGTGTCGACACCTGAAAAGCTGGCGCGTGATCTCGCTACGGCCATCGCAACGCTTGCGACGGATGCGGACTTGCGCAACCGCATGGGGCGGGCCGCCTATGACCATGTCGGCAAAACCGCCCTCTGGTCCTCGAAACTCGATAGAGTGGACACGATCTATGCGGAGCTGGCAGGTCAGCGCTGAAGAGCCGCCCGATATTCGATGTAGGGACGAAGTGCTGCGGACAATGCGGCACGATGGCCCGGTCCCAGCCCGAAGCGCATCACCTCCCCGGTGATGATGCCGAGGCGAAACAGGAACGTCGCCGCCGCGCCGTGGTGCCTTCCGTAATAGTGGATGCGATTTGACGTCATCAGCGCGGAAAGACCGGTATTGGCATGATATTCGCCGCCGATGTGAACGGCGCGGGCGGCGGGTTCGTAAACGACCTTCAGGCCGCAGCGGCGAACCCTCTCCATGTAATCGACCTCCTCGCTGTAGAGGAAGAACGTTTCGTCCCATACCCCGACCGTCTTTCGCGTGCCGGCCGATATTGCGAGGGCCGCGCCGCTTGCCCAGTCGATCGTGCCGCCTGCCCGGTACAGTCTCTCGTCCTTCACGATCTCCCCGACGCCCAGCCGGCCCGCGAAGCCGGTTCCCAGCAGCGAATCCGACCAGGCCGTGATCAGGGACGGTTCCTTGCGCAGCGAATGCGAGAGGCTTTCGTCCTCATGGAGCAACTGCGGCACCACCAGCCCGACCGCAGGATCTTGCAACCGGCTGACGAGGGTGAGGGCGCAGTCCGGCTGGAGGCGGATATCCGGATTGAGGATGAGGAGATGCCTTTCATCGTCGATCGAGGCGGCGGCGGCGTTGATCGCCGCCGCATAGCCCGCATTCCGGCCCGTCTGGATGATGCGCACGCCCACGGGATGGGACGCAGCGATGTTGACCGAGGCGTCCCTGGAATTGTTGTCGACGACGACGATCTCCGTATCGGCAAGTCCCGCCAGCCCCAAAGGCAGGGAATCGAGCAGTCCGCCAATCACCTCGGCGCTGTTGTAGGTGACCACGACGATCGCAAGGCGCGCCCTGTCGTGCAGCCTCGCCAGCGTGTTGTCATTCATGGCTTTCGACGACGTATCCATTGCGCTGCGCCCGCTCGTTTCATCGGACCCAGAATTGTCTGAATAACACCGCTCCGAAAGACTGCCGAGAGACGTAAGGCGCATGCGATCCCGCCGGGCACCTAATCGAATTGCATTACGCCGTCGGCTCCCCGCCCTAAGCCCTTCGGATAGTCCGTCGCGCGTTTCCTGCCTTCCAACGATCTCTCGTCAACCTTTGAGAGCGGTAGATTAAACGCCCGGAGTTCGTAGCTTAGGTGACAAGCGGACGGAGATCGGCATCGCGTTTCAATGGCGTCGATGCCTCCGTCGATCAGGAACCTCGGCAAGCCGGTCCCTTCACCGGTGGTGGAAGCCTCCATGTCGATCGAAATCGCCAAATCGCATCTGCAGATCCGGGCAGCCTTCCAAGGCACCGGCTCCTCCCGGTCGGCTGTGCCCTCACAGGACCGGCTGGCCCTGCTCGCGGCCGTTTCCCCGCCATCGCGCTCCCTGGTCGACAGGTTGCTTCTGGTTGCCGGGCGCGGCCTCCCACGGATGTATGACGGCGCCTTCTTTGCGCATACGCTGCGCGCGGTGGAGACGAAAGACGGCTGGACGGAACGGCTCGAGGGCATCAGCCTTCGCTATACCGCCATGACCGCCCTCGGTCTGGCCCATACCGACACGGCGGTACAGATGCATGCTCTGGAAGGCGGCACGATTGCCGAACTCCTGCAGCAGACGGCCATGCGCGCCGAACAGTCCCCCGACATCGGCGCAATCGCCTTGACGGCCTGGGCGATCGCTGAAGTGACGGGCGTCTTTGCCGCCCCGCTCTACACGGCGCTCTCCCGGCACCTGGCATCGGGCGCGCCGATCTCCACGGTGGAATGCGCCTGGTGCCTGAGCGCCGCATTGGCGGCGCGAGGACTTGCCGACACCTCCGGCCTCATTGAGGCCGCAAGGGCCGGCCTCTTCTCCGCACGCTCCGGTTCACCGCTGTTCGGGCATATCATACCCGCTTCCGCAAGTGGTCGGCTACGCGCTCACATCGGCTGCTTTGCCGACCAGGTCTATCCGATCCAGGCCCTCTCCCGCCTTCATGCCTGCCTCGGCGATATCGAGGCGCTGACGGCCGCCGAAGTCTGTGCCGAACGCATCTGCGCGCTGCAGGGCAATGGCGGCCAATGGTGGTGGCACTACGACGTGCGCCACGGGACGGTTGCCGAAGGTTATCCTGTCTACAGCGTCCACCAGCATGCCATGGCGCCCATGGCGCTTCTGGAACTGCGGGAAGCGGGCGGGCGAGACTTTTTCAGTTCCATCACCAACGGGCTTCGCTGGCTCGACGACCATCCGGAAGTACCGGACGCGTTGATCGTGCCCGACAAAGGCGTCGTCTGGCGAAAGGTCGCCCGGCGCGAGCCGAACAAGTTCGTTCGCAAGGCGGCGGCAGCGGGAACCGCGCTGTGGTCCGGTTTCCGGCTGCCCGCCATCGACGTGCTGTTCCCGCCCCATCGCATCGACCGTGAATGCAGGCCCTATGAATTCGGCCTGATGCTTTACGCGTGGCTCAGCGGCGGAACGATTGCAAAGCTCGGGAATAAAAGGAACGCGAATTCCACGCACCTTGATTGAGGGGGGAGATTCGAATGACAAGCGAGCGCCAACTGCTGTTCGGGATGTACATGGATCCCTTACGCATGGAAGAGGCCATAGAGCGATGCAGGACAGCTATCGTAACACGCCAGCGAATGCTCGTCGGCGTGCTGAATGCGGCCAAGATCGTCAATCTCCGACGTAATTCCGTGCTGAGGAATTCCCTGATCGAATGCGACATGATTGTCGCCGACGGCCAGGCCGTCGTCTGGGCGAGCAAGCTGCTCGGGCGGCCGCTTCCCGAACGCATCGCCGGCATCGATCTCTTCGTGCGGCTGCTCGCACTTGCCGATGCCGAAGGCCGGTCCGTGGCCCTCCTCGGTGCCCGGCCGGATGTCCTCGCGGCCATGGAAACGGCGATCCACGCGCGCTATCCCAATCTCACGATTGCCTATAGCCATCACGGGTATTTCAAGTCCGAGGAAGCGGAAGGCATCGCGTCCGGCATCCGCGACTGCGGCGCGGACATGCTGTTCCTCGGCATGGTCTCCCCGAAAAAGGAGATCTTTCTTGCGACGTATGGCCCGTCGCTCGGCGTTCCCGTTCTGCACGGTGTCGGAGGCTCCTTCGACATCCTTGCAGGATTGACCCGCCGCGCACCGCCGCTGTGGCAGAAACTCGGGATGGAATGGGCCTACCGCGTCCTCCAGGAGCCGCGCCGCCTGTGGTGGCGCTACCTGTCCACCAACAGCAGCTTTCTTCACCTGCTCGCGCAGGAAATGGTCAGCCCGACCCGTCCGTTCGAACACGAGGACGGGCAGATCGTGGTGAAGTTCGATCGGCGGGAAACGATGTCCGGGAGCGTCGTGCATGACTGAAATCTTCAAAGGCAAGCTGGCAATTCTCGGCCTGGGGTATATTGGCCTTCCAACGGCCGTTGCGATTGCGACCAGGGGCATCGACGTCATCGGCGTGGATATCAATCCTGCCATTGTCGCCGCGATCTGCCGCGGCGAAGTACCGTTCATCGAGCCTGACCTGGCAGTCGGCGTAAGCGGCGCCGTGGCGATGGGGCGGCTGGTCGCCACGAGCGAGGTGCCGGAAGCCGACGCATTCATCATCGCGGTGCCGACGCCGTTCAATGAAGACCACACGGCGGACCTGTCCTATGTCAAGGCGGCCGCCGAGCAGATCGCACCCCGCCTGAAGCCGGGCAACATCGTGGTGCTCGAGTCGACGTCCCCGCCCGGAACGACGGAAATGGTCAGTTCCTGGATCGCGGCTGTACGGCCCGATCTCAAGATGCCACGGGACGGGGAGAACGGTGCCGACATCTATGTGGCACATTGCCCCGAACGCGTCCTGCCCGGCCGTATCATGATCGAGATCATAACCAACGACCGCGTCGTCGGCGGCTTGACGCCGCGATGCGCCGAGAAGGCCGCGTCGATCTATCGTCTTTTCGCCCAGGGCGAAATCCTGCTCACCGACGCGGCAAGCGCGGAATTGGCCAAGTTGACCGAAAACGCCTATCGCGACGTCAACATCGCATTTGCCAACGAGCTTTCGCTGATCAGCGAGGCGCTGCATATCGACGTGTGGGAGGTCATCCGGCTCGCCAATCGGCATCCGCGCGTCAACATCCTGAGCCCCGGACCAGGCGTGGGTGGGCATTGCATTCCGGTCGACCCATGGTTCATCGTCTCCGCCGCGCCCGACCTTGCCAGACTGATCAGGACGGCGCGCGAGGTCAACGACCGGCGGCCGCACCATGTCGCCGAACAGGTGGTGATGAAGGCGAAGCGCTTCCGCGCGCCGACGATCGCCTGCCTCGGCCTGACGTTCAAGGCGAATGTGGACGACGTGCGCGAAAGCCCGGCGATCGACGTCGTCGGCCTCATCGCCAAAGCGCTGCCGGATGTAGAGGTTCTCGCGGTCGATCCCTATGTGGAAACGATGCCGAGGCAGCTTGCCGGATATGGGAACATCCGGCTCGAACAAGCCTACGAAGCTGTCGAGCGCGCCGACATCGTCGTGCTGCTCGTCGAGCACGACCCCTTCCGTGCGATCCGCCACACGAGACTGGGCGGCAAGATCGTCTACGATACGCGCGGTGTCTGGCGGTAGCCTTGCCGCTGAAGCACGGAGCGTATCGCATACGGCCTCAGACGCCAACCGTCCCGCAGGGAACGGCAGCACTCTCAACGTCAATAATGAGCGAAATTCAAGCGTTGGCCTTCCCCTCCTTCGGGCAGAGGGGAAGTACTTGCGCAATCACCCCGGTCTACCCGCTTTCATCCGGCCAGTGCGTTATCGACAACGCTGCCGTTGCGGACAAGCGCACCCGGATGGCCGATCTTTGGAACGGATCTGCCGTTAAGGACGATCGGCAGCGGAGCCACCGGCGCCAGGCCGGTGAATTCGGCCGGGCGATCAGCAAGGCCAAAGAAGTGCTCGATCGCCTGCGTTGACCGCTGAGCGGCCAGCCCGTCGCCATAGGGGTTCACTGCGCGGGCCATGCGGCGATAGGCATCGCCATCGCAAAGCAGTTCCGAGACGGCGTCCACGACGGCATCCTCGTCGGTGCCGATCAGCCGCGCCGTGCCCGCGGTCACCGCTTCGGGCCGCTCGGTGGTCTCGCGCAGCACCAGCACGGGCTTGCCGAATGTCGGCGCCTCCTCCTGCACGCCGCCGCTGTCGGTCAGGACCAACATGCAATCCCGCATCGCGCTCACGAAATCCCGGTAGTCGAGAGGCCGGGTTATCTTCACGTTTTCAAGCCCGGCAAGCGGCGGCAGAAGCACCTCCCTCACTGCCGGATTGAGATGGGCGGGAAGAAGGAAATTCATGTTCGGAAAGGCTTTCGCCAGCCGGGCGATGGCGCGCGCCGTTCGCGCCATAGGCTCGCCCCAGGATTCCCGGCGGTGGGCGGTGATCAGGATCGTCGGCCTGTCGAAAACGCCGTCGAGTTCCGGGTTGTCCGATACGCTGTTTCGCCCGGACACATGCAACAGGGCGTCGATTACGGTATTGCCGGTGACGACGATGTCGCTTTCGGCGATACCATCCCTCAAGAGATTGGCCCTGGCGGTCGATGTCGGCGCCAGATGTAGCATGGCGAGCTGACTCGTCAGCCGGCGATTGAGTTCCTCCGGGAAGGGATTGTCGCGATTGCCGGTCCGCAGGCCGGCCTCCAGATGGACGAGAGGAACCTTGTGGTAGAAGGCCGCGAGCCCCGCGGCAAAACAGGTGGTTGTATCGCCCTGCACCACGAGGGCATCCGGGTTCTCGCTCTCGATCACCGCTGAGACCCCGGCCAGGACACGAGACGTGATGCTCTCGAGTGTCTGCGACTGCGTGATGATGTTGAGGTCGAAATCCGGTTCGATCCCGAACAGATGGTTGACCTGATCGAGCATTTCCCGATGCTGGCCGGTTACCGCGACCACCGGCCGGCAGTACCGCGACTGTCTCAACGCATCGATCAGCGGGGCCATTTTCACCGCTTCGGGGCGGGTACCATACACAACCAATATCTTGAGCACGCGCATTTCCCCGTCATCGATGTTGATCACAATTCCCGCACTGCAAGGCCGGTGTCGCCGTCAATAGGCCGGGCCGTGGCGACACTTGTTGAGTACGACGCCGAGGACATTGGTTCTTTCGGCAAGCATCCGCTCGCAGGCGTCGATTTCCGCAAATGTGCTCTGTTCGGCCGCCGCGACGAGGATGACGCAGTCCACATTGGGGAGGAAGGCCAGTACGTCGTCATGGGTGAGCATTGACGTCATGTCGTAGAGCACCACATCGGCACGCAGGTCCTGAACCATCGTCTTGAGAGCCTTCGCCGCCGCCTCCCCCTGCAGGATCTCCGAGGCGAGCCGCGCCGGCCAAAGGTTCGCACCAATGGCAAGGTTCTTACCGCAGAGGCGTAGGGCATCGGCAATGTCGTATTCGCCCCTCAGAAAGAATTCCATCGATGGCGACGCGTCCATTTCGAGCAGAGACGCCAGGCCGGGATTTCTGAGGTCCAGATCCAGAAGGATCGTTCGCGTGTCCTCCAGTTCGGAAAGGCTGAGCGCCAGGTTCACGGCCACGAGGGATTTGCCGCAGCGCGGCATCGGGGAGGTAATGGCCACCGTCCGCCATCCGTTCTGCTTCAGCGTCTGCATAAGCTTTGTTCTGAGCAGATCGAATGCCGCGCAGGCCGGGTCGGACTTGTCTCCCGCGACGATCCCATGGTCGGCTCGTGTCTGCGGCGACAACCGGAATTCCCTGAGGGACGGCCAGGTATTGTCTTTCGAGAAGCTGGCGCGGGCGTCAGGCGCTTGTTCCCTACCCCGATCCGAATTGCGGATTTCCAGGGCTTCATGCAGGAAGGCAGGTCGAATCCCTATGCTCATAGCTAAGCCCCCCGCATCGTGAGATATGTCCGGCGCCAGCTCTCCCGCCAGGTGGCGGCGCGCCACGTCGAAGATGCAATCGACGGTTTCCTGCGTTTTCTACCGGCCGGCGCACTGATCACCGGAATGGTGGCCAGCGGCTCGACCTGAAGCAGATTGGTGATGTCCTGCGGCCTGCGCACGGTTCTGTTGAGCAGCTCCAGGAGAACGGCGAGCCCAATCCCAAGCCCCATGCCGACAGCGCCGCCACCGGCCACGAGCAGGCGACGCTTCGGCCCGGCGGCCTTCGTCGGCGCGATCGCCGCTTCGAGGAGCGAGAAGCGTTCGCTATCCGAACGGATTTCAAGCTGCTCGCCTGTCGATGCCTCGGCCTTCTGCGCGATTGCTGCATTATATTGCTTCTGCATGTTGTCGCGATTTCGCAGAAGCGCCGTCAGGCCTGCCTCGCTGATCGGCGCCTGCGCGACCGACAAGCGAAGTGCGGCAGTACGTTTGTCGATCATCGCTTTTTCCCCCGCTATCGCTTCCAACCGCTGGTCTATTTCCGACAGTTGCAGATCGAGCCCGAAGGGTGCGCTTTTTACGTTCTGAGCCTTCCCGTCGACCACGACCGGTTTGCGCACCGCCCGGATGCGTTTTTCGAGTTCGGCGATGCGGCTGTGCATGGCAACGATGATCGGGCTCTCGTCGCTGAACACCGTGAGCTGCTCGGAAAGCGCCTTGTTCAGATCAACGAGCAGTTGCTGGTCAGGGGTCAGTCGCTGCTCGATGCCCGGCAGTTGGTCGGTGCTGGTATAGGCGGCAACGAGGGCGCCTCGCTTGCTTCGGAGCTCGGATGCCTCGCGTTCCAGTGACGCCTGCCGGTCCTGCCGGCTAAGCAATTCGCTTCGGTAAAAGTCGAGGCTCTCGGGGAGCGACTCCCTGTTGTCTTTCTTGAATTGAAGGATTTCGCCTTCGAGCTGCTTGAGTACACGGTCGAGCGCCATCGCCTTCTGGTCGAAGAATTCCAGCGTGCTGCTCGCACGGATGGTTCTTTCCCGCTGGTTCTTCGACAGAACCAGCCCGACGAGCTCGTTGGTGACTTTCGCCGCGAGAGCAGGGGTTTCCGCGTCGAAGGAGACCGCGTAGATCGCCACGCGCTGAGCCGGATCCTGAGCGTCCAGCTGCACTTGCCTGAAATCGATACGCGACCTCATGTCGGCCACGATGTCTTCATCCGACGGGGTTTCCGGGCTTGCGGCGTAGATGTCGAGCCTGGAGGCAAGGGCCACGAGCGCATCATGCGTCGTCATCTCCTGCTGCAGGATCAGGAGCTGGGCCGTTGCGCCCATCGGCACCGTGGATTTCGCGAGATCCGTCGGGATCTGCGGCGCTTCGACAAGCAGCTTGGCCGATGCCGTGTAAACCGGCTTCTGCAACCGAACGACCACAACCGCCGCCAGGAGAGCGACAAGGGTGACCAACAGCACGAGAGGCAATCTGCGCCTGACGATCGAGAAATAGAAGCCGAAATCCAGGTTATGCATTGAAGACAACCTATCCTGACGCAAGCGAAGTTCGTGGCATCTTCGAGTGGCGACCGTTTGCGGGATAGATGGCCGTTCGGCGTTGCGGCTTTGCCGCTCATGATCTTCCGTCATGATTTCGGTGAGCTGTGTGGCGGGAGTAGGCTCATGCCCTACGCCCGAGGGATGGCTCGATGCTCCGATGGCATGCACTTTCGGGTGCTCAGGGACGGCGCGGCATTCAACCCGCGAGACGAAAATCGATACCGGATAGGCGGGTGGCGTCAAATCGGCGGACGGGGACAATACGCCGCCGCCGCCGCCCCTCCCCTTTCCGTTGAGCGCCGGTTGCCTGCCCGTTCCAATCTCAGCCCCTTGCATGTCTTCCCCTCGCAGCTACGCGGCAGCATGCTGCAGCGCATGAACGAGTGGTGCGGACGGACAAAAGCGTCCGCGGCGCGAGGAACGGGAAACGAGATGCAGCCGCAGCTCACAGTCATAATTCCGCATCTCAACGAGCCGGAAGGCAACCTTCGGCGTTGCCTTCTCGCGCTTGACGCGCAGAACGCCCCGCATCTCAGGCTGCAGATCATCGTTGTCGACAACGGGTCCGTGGCGCTTCCGTCCGCGGCATGCGCGAGCATTCCCGACGTCCTTCTCGAGCGGGAGGCAACGCCGGGCCCGGGGCCTGCCCGCAACCGGGGTGCGATGCTAGCGAAATCCGATCTCCTGGCCTTCGTCGATGCCGATTGCGTCGTCGAGCCGGGCTGGGCCCAAATGATCGTTCACACGATGAACAGCCGCCCGGACGTCGACGTCATCGGCGGCGACATCGGAATCCTTATGGCCGATCCCGCCCATCCGACTGCGATCGAGGCCTATGAGAGCATCTACAGCTACCGCGTGCGGCTCTATGTCGAGCGGCATGGATATGCCGCCACCGGCAACATGGCCGTGCGGGCTTCGGTGTTCCGGCATGTCGGCCCCTTCGGCGGGATCGCTACGATGGAGGACACGGCGTGGGGGCAGCGGGCGACGGCACTGGCCTTCAAGACCGTTTTTCTGCCGGAAGCAAAGGTGCTTACGCCATCATGCAGGTCCTTCGGCGAGCTTGTACGCCGATGGGACCGCCATGTGGCGCACCAGTTCGCTGATTGGCGGCGCGGCCAGTCTACCCGGTTGCGGTGGTTTGCGGCTTGCCTCGCGGTCGCGGGCTCTCCCCTGTTCGAGGCTTTCCGCATTTTCGCAAGCGAGAGGATCTCGGGCCTGCAAAACCGCCTGCTTGCCCTCGCCTGCCTCACGCGGGTTCGCCTGTACCGCGCCAGGCGCATGCTTGACGTCGCACGCCGCGACCGGGCGGCATCGCTTTTGGAAAGCTGGAACCGGGAAGGTCTCTGACTTCATTCGGCCCGGCCGTCCATGTATATATCGACAAATATGTAGATCAAATTATCTATATAAAATAAAACACAAGAATATATAAGTATTAATTAAGAATTGACATAAATAACAAACCCAATAACCCTGAGAATATTTCGCTTAACGCGACATTTATTGGTCGCGCCATGAAACGTTGGAGGCGTAAATTGGCAGACATACTTCTATACGGGCCAGACAGAGAGCCAGAACTCTCTGCAATCCGGGAAAAACACCCCCTATATCACTTTATAAAGAGGGCATTCGATCTCTCAGCCGTCCTGATGATCGCGCCGGTCGCCTTGCTTGCAATAGGCATTCTGGCTCTGCTTGTCCGCGTGGACGGGAGCAGCGCATTCTATCGCCAGCCTCGTATCGGCATGGGCGGCAAGACATTCATGTTGTGGAAGCTGCGGACCATGGTGCCACATGCTGAACGCAAGCTGGAGAGTTACCTAGCCGCTCATCCGCAGGCTCGGCTCGCATGGAACCAGAGCCAGAAATTACGGGACGACCCCAGGATCACGGTCATAGGCCGCTACCTGCGTAAATACTCGCTCGACGAACTGCCGCAGCTGCTGAATGTCCTGCTCGGCGACATGAGTCTTGTCGGCCCAAGGCCGATACTGCCCGAGCAACGCCAACTCTATGAAGGAACGGCTTATTATCGACTGCGCCCGGGCCTGACTGGCCTTTGGCAAATCGGCAAACGCAACGAAGCGACGTTTGCGGAGCGTGCAGTCATAGATACCGAGTACTTTCACAAGATGTCTCTTCTCACGGACATCTGGATTCTCTCGAAAACCCCCATCGTCGTCGTGAAGGGCACGGGTGTCTGATAGCACCCATGCCCCCCTGAAGCTCAGGCCCCGACGCACCTTCGCGCGGGAGACGGCCTGTTGGGACCGGAACGATCCGGTTCCGCGTTCATCAGCTCAAGCCTCGAGCGGAAACAGCTCGTTGAGCTTGTAGGCAACCTCGGTGCGATTGGTCGCGTTCATCTTCTTCATGATGTTTCTTATGTGCACCTTGACGGTGCTCTCACGAAGATTGAGTTCGTAGGCGATGATTTTGTTGGCCTTGCCGCGACGCACGGCATTTGCCACTTCGATCTGCCGGGCCGTGAACATGCTGTCGAGCAGCCGCACGGGTGGCGCTTCTGCCTCCAGCATTTGACGCGCGGCGAGTACGCTGCTTGCAGGCAGGAAAACTCCGCCGGCCAAGGACAAGGCGATGGCCTCCAGACAGACATCGATTGTCACGGATGATGGAATGTAACTCTTCGCGCCGTATTCGAGCGCCTTCATGATCTGCAGGAGGTCCGCGGAATCCGCAAGAAGGATTACCGGCACCCGGAATTCCTCGGTAAGGGCTCTTACGTTTTCGGCCACGACCGGATTGTCGGCGTTATCGCCGCCAATGTTGAAGAGTATTGCAGCAAGCGGCGGAACCTCATCCCTCAGGGATTTCCAGTGTTCTGCCGACGTAACCGCGATAAACTCCAATCCGCTCTTGTGAGATCCCAGGCATTTCGCCAGGCATTGCCCATCCAGCGACCTGCGATCCAGTATCATTATCGATTTTTCTCGGTCCGATATTCCAATCGAGATTTGCCGTCCATTAGAATCCGAGAAATCCGCAAAGCTAGAGCCGGGAAATTCTTTCCCCCCCATGTATGCCTGTGTCGATGCCATGACCACAATACTCCATGTCAAGACGGTTAGTCTTCTCTTTTGACTTCTAAATCGACGAAATTTTTACATCATCGGTGCGCACGCCAAGCTCCCCCAAACCGAGCTCGGCAGCCGAATAAACCGCATCTTTAAAGATGGCGCCCAATAATGTATGACTAATATATCGTAAATCTTTCAACCTGCATAGCTATTTTGTACGACTCTGCATGAGTGCTTAATTGCAAAGGATAATAGCCAATCGCCGTAGACATTTTTAATTAGTTTTCATCCGCCCACACTCAAATAACAACCGGGAAAAAGCCAACGAATAGTCGGTCAATTCTTAGACTTTTCCTTTCATGTTGGAAAAATAGTTTTAAAACTCTTGAGAGAGAGCCTTTATGTTTTCTAGTTGTACAAGAGAATAATTGGAAATTTTCTGTATATCGCCTAATTTTAGGATAATGAAATTTAGCAAAATGCAGGATTTATATTATAAAAAGGTATGCAGAACATTTCTCTGTCCCGAAACTGTCCCAAATAATTACATTTTGCGCTTGAACTCGGCAATCGCGCAGGCTCTTTCCACGCCCTTGGAACGATCATTCTCGGGAGGATTCACCTCTCCAAAATGCGCCAACAAGCAGACGGTGGCGAGGTTGGCGACCGATTTAACGCCAGTGAACCGAGCCGCGGCGCTTGCGTTCAGCCGCGATGATGACCGGCGGGCCTGCTGCATAGGGTCCGACAGAGCTTGCGGCGGGCGCCCAAGCCGCCCGTATCAACCAGGCCGATCGGTAGCCAGGGATATCCGCTTTGGCCGGCTTGAAGGCCACCGCAACCAATAACCACTTCAAGAGCCAAAAGACGGCCATCGCGCGCGCGACGTCGCCGGTCCGAAGCCCGACGGGGGATTTCTCACGGCTTCGGACGTAGGAGCGTCAGGTGCAAACGCCGATGACTACGCCTTTTGTACTTGGTCCGACGCTTTGCATCGACATTGTTTGTAAAACCGTGAACGTTAGTCTCGAATGAGTTGCGGCCCTTTCCGGTGATAGAAATATCGCGGGGGGCCCATGACACAACTTGAACGGCTTGCCATTGCAGACATTGTGAAGATCGTGCCGACCCGGCACGGTGACGACAGGGGTTATTTCTCGGAGGTGTTCAAGGACGCCTGGTTCCGGGAGAACGTCGCGGACGTCGCCTTCGTGCAGGACAACCAGTCACTCTCCGCCGCGAAGGGAACGGTGCGAGGACTGCACTTTCAGCTAGAACCCTTCGCCCAGGGCAAGCTCGTCCATTGCATCAGAGGTACGGTTTTCGACGTCGCGGTCGATATACGCCATGGATCGCCGACCTTCGGCCAATGGGCAGGCGCCGAGCTCTCGGGCGGGAACGGTGCCCAACTCTGGATCCCGGCCGGCTTTGCGCACGGCTTCGTGACGCTCGAGGCGCACACGATCGTTCACTACAAGGTCACCGCGCCCTATAGCGCGCAGCACGACCGTGGTCTGCTCTGGAACGATGCCGATATCGGCATCGTATGGCCGATCGAGGAGCTAGAGGCCGTCTTGTCGGAAAAGGACAAGGCTCAGCCATCGCTGGCAGATCTTCCGCCTTCCTTCGCATTTTCGCCGTTTCTGGAGAGGGCCTGACAATGCGCGTTCTTGTCACCGGCGGCGCCGGTTTCATCGGTTCGGCTCTCATCCGTCACCTGGTGCGCGAGGTTGGCGTCGAGGTGCTCAATGTCGACAAGTTAACCTATGCCGGCAATCTCGCCTCGCTGAAGGATGTCGAAAACGCACCGAACTACCGTTTCCTCAAGGCGGATATCTGCGCCAAATCTATCATGACTGAAGTCTTCGACAGTTTCCGGCCCGATCGTGTGATGCACCTTGCCGCCGAGAGCCACGTCGATCGCTCGATCAACGCAGCCGGCACCTTCATCGAAACCAATGTGGTGGGCACCTTCACCCTGCTCGAGGCCGCACGAGCCCACTGGAACGGCCTGCCCGCTTCCGCACGGGAACGTTTCCGCTTCGTGCATGTCTCGACCGATGAGGTCTACGGTTCTCTCGGCGATCGGGGCCTTTTCCATGAAGGTACGCCCTACGACCCCTCCTCGCCTTATTCGGCGTCGAAGGCGGCAAGCGACCATCTGGCCATCGCCTGGCAGCGGACGTACGGGCTTCCGGTCATTGTATCGAATTGCTCGAACAATTACGGGCCTTACCATTTTCCGGAAAAACTCATCCCCCTCATCATTCTCAATGCCCTCGAAGGAAAGCCGCTGCCGGTTTATGGCAAGGGTGCGAATATCCGGGACTGGCTCTATGTCGAGGATCACGCCCGCGCACTCCATCTCATCGCCGAAAGGGGCCGCCCGGGCGAAAAATACAATGTCGGCGGCCGCAACGAGCGGCGCAATATCGACGTGGTCAGGCGCATCTGCCAGATCATGGATGCGATGCGGCCGAAAGACAGTCCGCATGAACGACTGATCACCTATGTCGATGACCGGCCCGGCCACGACGCCCGCTACGCCATCGATGCGACACGCCTTGAAAGCGAGCTTGGCTGGAAGGCACAGGAGAAATTCGAGAGCGGCATCGAGAAGACCATCGCCTGGTTTCTCGACAACGAGTGGTGGTGGCGGCCGTTGCGTAAAACCGTCTATCCCGGCGAGCGCCTCGGCATGCTGGAAAGGCGGGCGTGAGCGCGATGCGGATCGTCGTCACCGGCAAGGAAGGTCAAATCGCGCGGTCCATCGCGGCCCTCGGCCCGCGCATGGGTGTCGAGATCGTTACCGTCGGCCGGCCGGAGCTCGACCTTGCGGCGCCAGGCAGTGTAATGCCCGCGCTCGCGGCCGTACGTCCGGATGCGATCGTGTCAGCCGCCGCCTACACCATGGTCGACAAGGCGGAGACGGAGCGGGATCTCGCCTTCGCCATCAACGGCATCGGCGCCGGCGCCGTGGCCGAGGCGGCTGCCCGCCTTGGCGTGCCGCTGCTCCACCTCTCCACGGACTATGTGTTCGACGGCCGCAAGCCAGCGCCCTACGTCGAGACCGATCCGGCTCAGCCGATTTGCATCTACGGCGCGTCAAAGCTGGACGGCGAGCGCCGCGCGGCCGCGGCCGCCAGCGATCTCGCGATCTTTCGCACAGCCTGGGTCTATTCGCCCTATGGCGTCAATTTTCTCAAAACCATGCTCAGGCTCGGAGAAACGCGCGACAAGCTCGTCGTCGTCGCCGACCAGCAGGGGTGTCCTACCTCCGCCGAGGATATCGCCGGCGCCCTGATCCTGGCGGCGCGGCGGATGGTCGAGGATCGCGACGGCAGGTATCGCGGCATTTTTCACCTGACAGGCGCCGGCGAAGCCAGCTGGGCGGAGTTCGCGCGTGAGATCTTTAGCGCGGCGGAGACTTGCGGCCACAGCCCTGTCGAGGTCATCCCGATCACCTCGGACCAATATCCCTCACCGGTCACGCGGCCGGCAAATTCCAGGCTTTCAGGCGAAAAGCTCACGCACATTTACGGCATCGCGCTACCGGACTGGCGGACGTCGACCCGCAAGGTGGTTGACACGCTTCTCGGATGGAAGCGCACGCAGCCACGAAGCGCTCACTCTGGGGAACGGCAATGAAAGGCATCATTCTGGCCGGAGGCAACGGCACTCGACTGCATCCGATGACCATGGCGATCAGCAAGCAGATCCTGCCGATCTATGACAAGCCGATGATCTATTACCCGCTGACAACCCTGATGCTGGCGGGTATTCGCGATATCCTGGTCATTTCGACACCGCACGACATGCCGCATTTCCAGAAGCTGCTGGGCGATGGCTCGCAATGGGGGTTGCAGCTTTCCTACGCCATCCAGCCTAGACCCGAGGGCCTTGCGCAGGCCTTCGTGATCGGCGCGGATTTCGTCGGCCACTCGAATTGCTGCCTTATCCTCGGCGACAACATCTTCTTCGGGCATGGCCTTCCCAAACTCCTGACCGATGCAAGCGCCAACACTACGGGTGGCACGGTCTTCGCCTATCACGTCGTCGATCCGGAGCGCTATGGCGTGGTCGAGTTCGACAGGGAGATGAATGCAGTTTCCATAGAGGAAAAACCGAAGGTGCCGAAATCCAACTGGGCTGTTTCGGGTCTTTATTTCTATGATCCCGGCGTGGTGGAGATCGCAGCCAACCTGAAGCCCTCGGACCGAGGCGAATACGAGATTACGGATATCAACCGCCACTATCTGGAACGCGGCAAGCTCAGAGTATCGATCATGGGACGCGGCTATGCCTGGCTCGACACCGGCACGCCAGAGAGCCTGCTCGAAGCAGGTGATTTCGTGCGCACACTCGAAAAACGCCAGGGCTTCAAGATCGCCTGCCCGGAAGAAGTCGCGCTCGGCCAGGGCTTCATTTCATCCACGGAATTCGAGAAACAGGCCGAGCGATACGGCAAGAGCGACTACGGCAATTATCTGAGGCGACTGCTTCAGTAGCAAGGACGGCCGGAGCCGGGGCTTCGGATCTATTTTGAACCGCGCCAAGTTTGCCGGAGGCCATTTCGTTTAAGTTATGCGGTGACATAGCTAAGGTTTAAATTCTCAAATTTTGACCCATTCGTTGAACATCCTCAAGAGATTGCTTGCTGGCCTGTGGTTGAAGCGCCATTCGCACTCTTTGAGGAAGGGATGGAAGTGAACTTTGGGGATGCCGTTATAGTGCCGCAGGTGGCGTTTGGCCTGGCTCCAGAAGTTTTCGATGCCGTTGATATGGTTGCGATCGGAGGCGAAAGCTTCGGAGTGATTGATCCGTTCGTGGTGGAACTCGGAGATATCCAGCGCGTCGTAAGACGCTCAAACTGTCGGTGACCTTGCGCCGCCGAAGTAGCTCTCATCGACCTCAATCTCGCCTTCGAGAAAGGGGGCTTGACGGGCAAGGTTCTCGACAATCACTTCACGCAGTTTGTGGGAAAACAGGATCACCGTATTCCGGTTCACCCCGACAAGATGAGCCGCAGTGCGGGCCGGAACGCCCGCAACAAAATGCACGATCAACGCCTGTTGAACGACCGGAAGCAGCCTGCTTTTGCGCCTGACCCTATCGATCTGACAAAAACAGCCTTCATCTACTATCTATGTCAGCCCCTTAAGTTATGCGGCCATGGCTGGTGCGTCCAACATGGCGTAGTATTGCTCCTCGGCTTTGGCTGGCGAGATGTTTCCGATTGGTTCCAGAAGCCGTCGGTGGTTGAACCCGTCGACCCATTCCAGGGTGACTAACTACACCGTTTCGCAGCTCCTCCATGGTCCAAGCCGATGAATGATCTCGGCCTTGTAGAGGCCGTTGATCGTTTCGGCGAGAGCGTTGTCGTAGCTGTCACCGACGGACGCTTGCGACGGATAGCTCGATGCCTGCTTCGGCCAGACGTGCGGAATACCGAATGGACACGTATTGAACGCCCCTGTCCGAGTGATGCATGAGGCCGCCGCCATGAACGGGCCGCCGATCATGGAGTGCCTGTTCAAGAGCATCAAGGACGAAGCCCGCATGTGTAGTTCGGCTCACCCGCCAGCCAACGATGCGGCGAGCGAAGGCGTCGATGACGAAGGCCACCTAGACGAAGTCCTGCCAAGTGGCAACATAGGTGAAGTCAGAAACCCACAGCCTGTTTGGCGCAGGCGCTTTGAACTGGCGGTTCACACGGTCCAGTGGCTCGGAGCCGTTTTGTCCGGTAACGTCGTGCGTATCGGCTTTCCACGAATGATGCCTTGCAGGCTCATCGACCTCATAAGCCGGGCGACAGTGCAGCGGACAACGTCAAAGCCTTAACGCTTCAATTGCTGCCAGACCTTCCGAACGCCATAGACGCGGAAGTTCTGCTCGAAGACACGACGTATCTCGATCTTCAGGCTGATATCGCTGCGGGCGCGGATCGACAGGCGATCCACATCCAGTCGCTTGGCGGCGTTCTCGTAATAGGTTGAAGGGGCAATCGGCAGCAGCCTGCAGATAAGCTCGACCCCGAACACGCCGCAGTGCTCGTCGATGAACGAGATCATCGTTTGAAGGGGCGATCGAGCTCCGCCATCGCGAAATAGGCAGAGGCCTTGCGCAGAATCTCGTTGGCCTGGCGAAGCTCGCGATTCTCCCGCTCAAGAGCCTTCATCTTCTCCGCAACATCGCTCGGCAAGCCTGCTCGCTTACCACTGCCGACTTCTGCCTTCTTCACCCATTCACGCAGCGTCGCTGGCAAGCAGCCGATCTTGGCCGCGATAGATGAAACGGCAGGCCAACGCGACGAGTGCTCGGATTCGTGATCGAGAACCATGCGGATGGCACGCTCACGCACTTCAGGTGAGAATTTGTTCTTTGCTTGATCATATCGGCTCCACTTTCTCAGAAGTAAGAGCCTCCGGCAAACCCGGTGCGGTTCGCCTCACGCCGCCAGGGTTTTGGCGAGCTGTGAGCCGGCCTGGATTTCGATCACGGTCGGCACCTTGCGGGTGGCCGACGCCTTGAGTTCGCTTTCCAGCTCCGCAAGCGAGGCCGGGCGCGAGGCTTCGCAGCCGAGTGCCTTGGCGAGGCCGACGAAGTCCGGGGTGAAGATATCGACGCC
>NZ_JBQVPI010000039.1:0-33591 GCF_052438155.1 Shinella sp.
CGAGGTTTCAGAGGTTGCCGGTGCGATCACCCCGGTTCCGGGCGGTGTCGGGCCGATGACCATCGCCATGCTGATGGCCAACACTGTGATCGCCGCCTACCGCGCGTCGGGCCGTGAACCGCCGCGTTTCTAGACTGATGCCAAAGAACAATGGAGATACCAGTTTTAACACTCTTGCGAGTTTGAGCAGCGGCGATATACTCAGGAAATAAATATTCCGCAAAAGAAAATGGGAACGAGAATATGAGTCTTAGCTGGCGTTTTTCCGCCCTTGCAGACAGGCATCGGGCACTCGGATCGAACCTCGAAGACTGGAGCGGCATGGGAACCGCCTGGACCTACGACAAGGACATCTACGAAGAGCACATTGCCGTGCGCACCAAGGCCGGCATCATGGATGTCTCGGGCCTGAAAAAGGTCCATCTCGTCGGCCCGCATGCGATCGCCATCCTGGAATATATCACCACCCGCGACATGACGAAGGTCTATCCCGGCAAGTCGGTCTACGCCTGCATGCTCAACGAGCGCGGCCATTTCACCGACGATTGCATTGTCTATCGCACCGGACCGAATTCCTGGATGCTGGTGCATGGCTCGGGCTCCGGCTTCGAGGAAATCGTCAAGCAGGCGCAGGGCCGCAATTGCGCCGTGCTGTTCGATGACGACCTGCACGACCTGTCGCTCCAGGGGCCGCTCGCTGTCGATTATCTTGAAAAATACGTGCCCGGCATCCGCGACCTCAAATATTTCCATCACATGCAGACGACGCTGTTCGGCGCCCCGGTAATGATCTCGCGCACTGGCTATACCGGCGAGCGCGGCTATGAAATCTTCGTGCGCGGCCAGGATGCCGGCATGGTCTGGGACCGGATCGTCGACGAAGGCAAGGCGATGGGGATCATCCCCGTCTGCTTCAGCGTTCTCGACATGCTGCGCGTCGAAAGCTACCTGCTGTTCTACCCCTACGACAATTCGCAGATGTACCCCTTCGCCAACGAGCAGCCCGGCGACAGCCTGTGGGAGCTCGGCCTCGATTTCACCGTCAGCCCCGGCAAGACCGGCTTCCGCGGTGCCGAGGAACATGCCCGCCTCAAGGGCAAGGAGCGCTTCAAGATTTTCGGTCTGCTGGTTGAGGCTGATGGTCCGACCGATCTCGGCGACGAGGTCTGGGCCGGCGACAAGAAGGTCGGCGTCATCACCTGCCCGTCCTATTCCAAGCTCACCAGCCGCTCTATGGCGATCATGCGCGTCGACGTTCCCTATGCCGTGCAGGGCACCAAGCTCGAAGTGAAGGGCAGGACCGTCAACGCGCCGGCCATTGCGCATACGATCACCTTCGACGACCCAAAGAAGACGAAACGGACGGCGCAAGGCTGAGGATATCGGCATGCTCGTACAAGGGATCAAAAGCAGGCCGGAATATAAGGGGCTCGATATTGATCCCCATGCCAAACGCCACCTCTTCGTCCTCGAGGGCGAAGGGGCTCAGGCCCTGATCGATCAGGTCGGGGCCAAGGGCAACGACTTCCTGGCAAAGTCGGAAATCCTCTATCTGGCGGCGGGTGCGGCCCCCAAGGCCTACGACATCGCGCTTTCGGCGCTCTCGCCCGATATTTTCTGGCAGGCGCCGACGCTTCAGCCGCTGCTCTTTCGCCTGCGCGCCTGTCTCGAGCAGGCCCGTATGGGAACGCGGCTCTCCATTGCCGGCACCGAGGGTTTTATCGGCCAGATTATGCAGGTGGCGATCGAATACGGCATCGACTACCATTCGATCCACACCGAACATCGCGGCTCGACGGCGCGCCGGGTGCAATGCGTGCACTGCAAGGGCATCACCGACAATGTGACGACCAGCCCCTTTGCCTGCAGCCATTGCGGTCTGCCGCTTCTGGTGCGCGACCATTACTCCAGGCGACTTGGCGCCTTCCAGGGCGTCAACATCGATGCAGAAGAACCGGGTACGGCCCCAGAACCTGAGGAGATGTTCCCGTGAGCCTCAACACAGACATGCCTGTGCGGGTCGCAGCGGTGACGCAGGTGACCGATCTGGTCAAGCGATTCCGCTTCGAGCGGCTGGACGGCCATCCCATGCCGTTCTTCTCCGGCGGCGCCCATGTCGTCGTCTCGATGAACGACAACGGCCTGCTGCGGCGCAATCCCTATTCGCTGATGTCCAATCCCGACGACAACAGCGCCTATGAAATCAGCGTGCTCCGCGTTCCCAATTCCCGCGGCGGCTCGATCTTCATGCACGAACAGGTGCGGCCGGGCGATCAATTGACCGTCAGCCAACCGGTCAACCTCTTCGCGCCGGACCATCGCGGTCGCAAGCACATCCTTATTGCCGGCGGCATCGGCATCACGCCGTTCATCGCCATGATGCAGCAGTTCAGCCGCGACAACATCGCGTTCGAACTGCATTACGCCATCCGTTCTCGGTCGCACGGCGCCTACTGGCAGCAATTGCTCGATTGCTACGGCCCGCGGCGCATCAAGATCTATGTCGACGAGGAAAAGTCATTCATCCCCGTCGCAGAGATCGCCGACAACCAGCCGCTCGGCACGCATCTCTATGTCTGTGGGCCCGCCGGCATGATCGACGGCGTGCTGATGACGGGGCTGAAAGCCGGCTGGCCGAAGGAAAACCTGCATTCGGAACGGTTCCTTGCGCCGCCCGCCGGTCTGCCGTTCCAGGTCTTCCTGGAAAAATCCAACATCCACATGACCGTCGGCGAGCACCAGAGCATTCTGGAGGCGGCGGAGGCCCATGGCTGCGATGCCCCCTACATGTGTCGCGGTGGCGCCTGCGGCCAGTGCGAGACGGAGGTGCTCTCCTGTGATGGCACATTGCAGCATAACGACATCTACCTGTCGGATGAGGAAAAGGCGTCCGGCAAGAAGGTCATGATCTGCGTCTCGCGGTTCAAGGGCCAGCAACTCGTTCTTCAACTGTAGATAAGGGACCGGACAGATGACCATTACGTTCAGGAGCGAAACGTTCCGCGACGACTTCACCTTCCGCAACAGCCTCTACAACATCAAACGCTTTCCCTTCCCCTTCGATCGCGACGAATACATGTACTCGGTCAACATGGAGCCGCATATCCGGGGCAAGGCGGACAGCGTTTTTGAAAACCTGATCGATGTCGACGAGCACTATGTCGCCGAGATGCAGGACCGGGCGATGGTGCTGAAGGACGATCCGCTGCGCTGCCAGGCGCTGCCGCACATGATGGCGGCGCAATGGGACGTGCTGGAGCTGATCATGGAGCACCAGGCGCAGGATTATCCCGAGCATTTCACGCTGACGAAGGACGGTGACCGCTGGCGCTGGATCAACCGGCCGATGGGCATCGACGACACCTTCACCTTCGGCGATCCGGCAACGCTTCCCCATCCGCCAATGGAATACATCACCCGCCAGGCCCAGGGCGATTTCTGCATCGTAGACCAGCGCGACAACAATCTCTGGATGGATGCCGGCATGGTGACCACCCAGGCCGACTGGTCGCTGGATTTCGACATCGGCATGAACTTCATGGAGTGGCACGGTCCCGTGCCGCTGGCCCATCAGATCGGCGTGTTCGATCGCGCGCTGAAATTCCTGCTCAATCTGCAACAGGGTAAGCCGACCCGCCGCCTCAACTGGACGATGACGGTCAATCCTCGGCTCGATACGTCGCCGGAAAACTATCACAAATGGGGGCCGGACCGCACGACGGTGACGCCGGAGAATGTCGGCGACAAGATGCACCTGCGCGTCGAGTTGCAGAGCCTCTGGCGTCTGCCGCGCTCCAACGCCATCCTCTTCGTCATCCGCTGTTACCTGATCAGCCTGAACGAACTGGTGACCGTGCCCAAATGGGGTCGCCGCCTGCCGCGCGTGCTGAAAAGCCTGCCGCCGGAGATCGCCGACTACAAGGGTCTGACCCGCAACCGGCCGATCATGATCGACTGGCTGGCGAAATATGACGATGGGGCACCGACAACTGCAGGTATCCATCCGGATTGAAGGTCTTCACAAAGCTTACAACGATATAAAAGGGAACAGACACATATGACCAGAGTAGCGGTGATCGGCGCGGGGCCATCGGGCCTTGCTCAATTGAGAGCCTTCCAGTCCGCCGCCCAGAAGGGTGCGGAAATCCCCGAAGTGGTCTGCTTCGAAAAACAGGCCGACTGGGGCGGATTGTGGAACTACACCTGGCGCACCGGGCTGGATGAATATGGTGAACCGGTCCATGGCAGCATGTACCGCTATCTCTGGTCGAACGGACCCAAGGAATGCCTGGAGTTCGCCGACTACTCCTTCGAAGAACATTTCGGCAAGCCGATCGGCTCCTATCCGCCCCGCGCGGTGCTGTGGGACTATATCAAGGGCCGCGTCGAAAAGGCCGACGTGCGCAAATGGGTGCGCTTCTCAACCCCGGTTCGCATGGTGCGGTTCGACGAGGCGACGAAGAAGTTCACGGTGACGGCGCACAATCGCGTCGAGGACCGGATGTATGACGAAGAATTCGACTATGTCGTCGTCGCCTCCGGCCATTTTTCGACACCGAACGTCCCCTATTTCGAAGGCGTAAAGACCTTTGGCGGCCGCGTGCTGCATGCCCATGATTTCCGCGATGCCCTGGAATTCAAGGACAAGGACGTGCTGATCGTCGGCCGCAGCTATTCGGCCGAGGACATCGGTTCACAGTGCTGGAAATATGGCGCGAAATCGGTGACCACGAGCTACCGTTCCAAGCCGATGGGCTTCAAATGGCCGGAGCGCTTCGAGGAGCGGCCGCTGTTGCAGAAACTCGTCAACAAGACGGCCCATTTCGCCGACGGATCGACCAAGGAGGTCGATGCGCTGATCCTCTGCACCGGCTATCTCCACCACTTCCCGTTCCTGCCGGACGACCTGCGCCTGAAGACCGCCAACCGACTGTGGTCCGATAACCTCTACAAGGGCGTCGTTTACGAGGACAATCCGCAGCTGATGTATATCGGCATGCAGGACCAGTTCTATACCTTCAACATGTTCGACGCCCAGGCCTGGTATGCCCGCGACGTCATCATGGGCCGCATCGGCCTGCCCTCGAAGGCGGAGATGAAGGCGCATTTCGACACATGGCGTGCCCGCGAGGAGACGCTTGAGGATGCCGAGCAGATGATCTGGTTCCAGGGCGACTACGTCATCGAGCTTCTGGAGGATACCGACTATCCGAAGTTCGACGTCGAGGGCACCAACAAGACCTTCATGGAATGGGAGCACCACAAGGCCGAGAACATCATGGGCTTCCGCGACAACGCCTACAAGTCGCTGATGACCGGAACCCTGGCCCCCAAGCATCATACGCCCTGGCTGGAGGCTATGGACGATACGCTCGAGGTCTATTTGAAGAACTGATCTCTGGCTCGTGACGACAAAGCCGAAGACCATTTCACAGGTCTTCGGCCTCTAATTTAAAGTAACGGAATATCATCCAGGACCATCCATACTCTTCCTGTCCGCCCTCCAGCCATCGCCAGGTTCCCATGGACTTTCTGAGCAGCGTTCTCGGTCGCATGAATGGTTTCCTCTATAGGTGCCGGGCGGACGAGCATTATACGATGCTGGAGATGACCGACGGTATCCAGCGGATCTTCGGCTATCCCGTTGACGAGATCGTCGGTAATCGTGTGCGCACCTTCACCTCCATCATGTGCGAGGAGGACGTCCCGGCCATGGACGAAGTGGTCGGCAAGGCGCTGGAAGGCCACACCGACTGGACGCTCGAATATCGCATCCGTCACAACAAGGGCCACTATCTCTGGGTCACGGAAACCGGCGGCGGCGTCTGGGACGCGAACGGTGAACTCCTCTATCTCGAAGGCAGCATCGTCAACATCGAATCCCTCTATGAGCGCATCGACGAACAGACCGCCGACATGCGCGCGACCGCCTCGCGCACCGCCGAAATCCTGCATTCCCTGCGCTACCTGAAACTGCTCGCCGTCAATGCCGGCATCGAGGCAGCGCGCGCCGGCACGGCCGGTGCCGGCTTCGCCGTCCTCGCCTCGGAAATGCGCGCCCTTGCCAATGATTCCGAAGCCGTAGCAAGGCAGATTGCGACAGCGCAGGGCAAATCGGGCTGAAGGCCGTCCGCACCTGAGAGCAACGTTTTGACGGACTGCGTGGCTCACAATAAGCGTTTTTGTGATTTGTTCTTATCCATGATAGGATGCCACAAAGGAGTATCTGCATGGCGACCATGACCATATCCCTGCCCGACCCCATGAAAGAATGGATCGAAGCCCAGATCAGCAAGGGCGAGTACGCGAGTACCAGCGATTATGTGCGCGATCTCGTGCGCCGCGATCGTTCCCGCAGAGATCAGGAACTGACCATCGACGACTTGCGCCAGATCGTTCTAGAATCCCGGTCGAGCGGCCCCGGTAAGCAAAGCGTCGACGAGATTTTCGAAAATGCAGAGCGCCTTGCCAGAGCAAGGGGCGTTGTGCGTGACTAGCTACACGCTGACAGAGCGTGCCGAAGATGACTTGCTCGCCCTGTTTCTCGATGGCATCGAGATGTTCGGTCTCACCCAGGCCCGTCGTTACAAGGATGAACTGGAACGCTGTTTTCAGTTGATAGCGTCGCGTCCACAGATGGGCAGGCTCGTCCCATCGATCGGCGAGCGTGTACGGCGGCACACGCATCAGAGCCACATCATTCTCTACGAGGAGGCGACAGATACCGTCCTCATCCTCGCAGTCGTTCCCGCAAGGAGCGTCCGTCTTCTGAAGCTATGACCGCGGCTTGAGCTTCTGCGGATCGTAGTGCGCAAACGGCACGATTTTCGCCGGTAGCCGCTTCTGCTGGCCGTCCAGCTTGCCGATCTCGACGTCGGTGCCGATTTCCGAATGCAGGGCGTCCATCCGCGCCAGCGCGATCGTCTTCTTCAGGATTGGCGAACGTGTCGAGCTGGTAACGACGCCGACCTGTGCCCGGCCGATATGCACCGTATCGCCATGGCCGACGGCGTCGTTGGTGTCGATGTCGAGGCCGACCAGCTTGTAGCGCGGGTTCTCCTTGCGCTTGATCAGCGCCTCGCGGCCGATGAAATCCTCGGTCTTCGACTTCAGCGGGACGGTGAAGCCGATACCGGCTTCGAAAGGATCGGTCTGGTCGGAGAAGTCATAATGGGCGAACACCAGCCCCGCCTCGATGCGCACCATGTCGAGTGCTTCCAGTCCCATCGGCTTCAGCCCATGCTTCTGGCCAGCCTCCCAGACCGCATCGAATACGGCAAGGGCATCCTTCGGATGACAGAAGATCTCGTAGCCGAGTTCGCCTGTATAGCCAGTGCGCGAAACGACGACCGGCGCACCTTCGAAATGACCGATGCGGCCGACCGCGAAGCGGAACCATTCGAGTTCGCCAATCGACGGCTGCGCCGGTGCTGTCCAGATGATCTCCTTGATGATGTCCCTGCTCTTCGGTCCCTGGACGGCGAGGTTGTGCATCTGGTCGGTGGACGAGCGCACCCAGGCTTTGTAGCCCATCTTCTCCGCCTGCTCGCGCAACCAGATGCCGCCGACGTCATCGCCGCCGATCCAGCGGAAGTTGTTCTGGCCGAGCCGGAACACCGTGCCGTCATCGATCATGCCGCCGTTCTCGTAGCACATGGCCGTGTAGACCACTTGGCCCGGCGAGAGCTTGCGGATATCGCGGGTGACGCAATATTGCAGCAGCGCCTCCGCGTCCGGTCCCGTCACCTCGAATTTCCTGAGCGGCGACAGGTCCATCACCACGGCGTTTTCGCGGCAGGCCCAGTATTCCTCGATCGCCCCTTCATTGTTGAAGCGGTTCGGCAACCAGTAGCCGCGATATTCCACATGGTTGCGGGTCAGGCCTGAGAAGCGGGGATGGAAGGCGGTTTCCTGGGTCATTTCGGGCTCTGCATCGGGGGTCATTCGAATGGCGACGGCGCGCGAGAATTTTTCTTTGTCCGAATAGGTGCGGACATGGATATCGGTCGGATCCCAGCCGTTCGCCGCATCGATATCGTCCGGGCAGGACGACGAGACGCAGACGAGATCGGTCAACGCCAGCATCAGAACATAATCGCCCGGCCGCGACCAAGGCTCATCGAGATAGAGCTGGTTATGATGGTCGACATTGGTGTTATAGAAATAGTTGAGCGCTTCCCAGCCCTTGCGCGGCGCGATGCCGTAGGGCGCCAGCGCATGGTTGAAATTATCCGTGCAGTTGACATGCCCCGGATAACCCATGTCGTCGTAATAGCGCGAGTTGCAGGCGGTGGCGAAGGCATCGTGGCGCCCGACCGTATCCTGCACGATCTCCACCAGCGGCTCGAAATCCCGGTCGAACGCCTTCGATGGCAGCCCCGGCATCGGGTAGCTGCGCCCTAGAAGCGTGCGCGTCACCGTCGCATCGAGCGCCAGATCCAGTCCCTTGTCGACCTTGCGGGCCGAAAAGGCCTGGAAATCCGTACATTGCCGGCCTGAAACGTCGATGACCTGAATGAACTCACCGGCCCGCACGAAATAGGCCGAAGCCCGCGCCGCCTGAATGCGCAGATCCTGTATCGGATCGGCCATCGGCTCCGGCAGCATGTCTTCGTAAGTACGTTCGATTGTGGAGCGGGCGATCCGCAGTTCAAGCGCGGTCGCGGTGTTCTGTGCTTCCGCGTCCATCGGCGGCGCGGGCGCCGCGACGATCAGCAGGCCGTCGAGCGCCATCGTCAATTCCGCCGTGGCCCCTGGCGAGGAGCTTTCACCGAACAGCACCAGCGCCTGCGCGCCCGCGGGATCGACATTGCGCCGTTTCAAGGCGGCGAGCGTCCGCCGCGCACTGTCCTCGTCCCGCCCGAGAATTTCCTGAAGACCATCAGCGGATCGCGAAAACGCGACGCCGAGGCCCGCCGCGTTGAATCGGCCGCCGGCGTCGACGAAGCTCACTTCGCAAAGCTGTCCGCCTTCGACATCCTTGATGACGACCCGGTCGCCGGCAACAACCTTGACCACCGTCGTGCCACGCCCCTTGACGCGGTAGCGCTCGACGCCGGCCGGCAGCGCTGGCATGCCCGGCCGCAGTATGGTGCTGGGCCGTGGCGGCATCAGGGTGCCTGCAAATCGTCCGGACGTGTCCATCTCAGCTCCCACCCAATGCACGGTCGTTTCGATGCCCTGAATGGGCCGCTTTATGCACCGGCAATATGGCAAAACTATCCTACGGGAGGCCCCGAAAAGTAAAGAGAGACTTGACCCAGAAGAAAAAAAATTCACTATGAGAATAAGTTGCGGTCGCGAAATTGCAAACGGGAACAGGTGGTGACACTGCGAAAACGCAGGCGCCATCCAGCGGAAAAACCGCAGCGAGAACCATCAGATTGGGAATGCGCGCAAACGCGCTTCACGGCAAAAACTGGTCGAGGAGACTGTTTATGGCATCTATCGTTGAGACCGAGGGATCGGCAACCTCGGGCACGGGGTTGATTCGTGCGCTGGACTGGAAAGGGGCATTCTGGGTCGCCGCCGGCGTGCCCCCGCTCGTGCTGTTTTCCATCGGCGGCATTGCAGGCACGACGGGCAAGCTCGCCTTCGTGGTCTGGATCATTTCCATGGTGATGGGCTTCCTGCAATCCTTCACCTACGCCGAAATCGCCGGCATGTTCGGCAACAAATCGGGTGGCGCCTCGATCTACGGCGCCACTGCCTGGTTGCGCTATTCGAAATTCATCGCGCCGCTATCGGTGTGGTGCAACTGGTTCGCCTGGTCGCCGGTGCTGTCGCTCGGCTGCGCCATCGCGGCGGGTTATATCCTCAACGCCCTGTTCCCCATTCCCGGCGCCACGTCCCCGGCCGTCATGGAATGGGTCACTGCCAATATGGCAACGCTGACGGCGGAAAGCCCGCGCGTCGTCGAATGGCTTGCCGCCAATGCCGGCAAGACACCGCAAGACGCCATCTCCGCCCTGCTGTCGACCGATGCCGTTGCGGCACTGACACCGGCGATCCGCAACTGGTCGCTGCTCACCTTCGACATTCCGTTCCTTGCCACGGCAAACCTCAACGCCACCTTCGTCATCGGCGGCATCCTGATGCTGGTCATCTTCGCGATCCAGCATCGCGGCATCCAGGGAACGGCGAACGTCCAGAAATGGCTCGCCATCATCGTTCTGCTGCCGCTGCTGATCATTGGCCTCTACCCGATCTTCTCCGGCCAGATCGACAGCGCCAACGTCACCAACCTTGTTCCGCCGACAGCCGGCTATTCCGGCATCGATGGCGTGTGGAGCAATGGCGGCTGGACGCTGTTCCTCGGCGGTCTCTATATCGCCGCCTGGTCGACCTACGGCTTTGAAACAGCCGTCTGCTACACCCGCGAACTGAAGAACCCGAAAACCGATACGTTCAAGGCGATCTTCTATTCCGGCCTGCTCTGCTGCCTGTTCTTCTTCCTCATTCCCTTCACCTTCCAGGGCGTTCTCGGCCATGCGGGCATGCTCGCCCCCGGCATCGTCGATGGCACGGGTGTCGCGGAAGCTCTGGCAAGCCTCGTCCATGGCGGAAAGGTCGTCACGCAGGTCCTCGTCCTCCTGATGATCATGGCGCTGTTCCTCGCCATCATGACCGCAATGGCCGGCTCGTCACGCACCCTCTATCAGGGCTCGAAGGACGGCTGGCTGCCGAAATATCTCGACCACGTCAACGAACACGGTGCGCCGACCCGCGCCATGTGGACCGACTTCGCCTTCAACCTCATCCTGCTCGCCATCGCCTCCGACGTGGCCGGTTACTTCTTCGTGCTGGCCGTCTCCAATGTCGGCTACATCATCTTCAACTTCCTCAACCTCAATGCCGGCTGGATCCACCGCATGGATTCCGGCCATATCCCGCGCCCCTGGAAAGCACCGACCTGGCTGATCGGCCTCAACACCGTTCTCGCCTTCGTCAACGCGCTGTTCCTCGGCGCCGGCGCAAAGGTCTGGGGTTACTCCAACGCGCTCTGGGTCGGCTTCATCTTCGCCGCCCTCATCCTGCCGGTCTTCGCCTATCGCCATTACGTGCGTGACGGCGGAAAATTCCCGGCGGGCGCCATGGAGGACCTTGGCCTCGTTGGCCAGGATCTGGGCGTCAAGAAAGCCGGCATCCTGCCCTATGCAGCGCTCGCCGCCGGCCTTGCCGTCGTCCTCGCCGCAAACGCCTACTTCCAGCTCCCGGCCTGACCGGATAGCTGCCAAACAAGACAGGGCCGCGCATCGCAAGATTGCGCGGCCCTGTCTTGTTTCTTGGGGCCACAGTTCATGGAGCGCCAGCCGGCGCCGTTTCCGCAGTGTAGATTGAGGCAGTGGGGGCTATAGCATCCAGTGTTTGTCGGATCATAAGCTGGCCTGCCGGGATGTGGCAGCGGACAAACCCACTGCCTGTGTTCTGCACCGGCGGTCGCGTTTCGGCGCAAATGCTGCCGACCTGGCGAGGACAGCGGCCGGCGAGCGGGCAGCCGATGCCGGGCATCGCCTTGGATGCGGGCATGGCCGGAGGGAGGGAGACGTAGTGGTCCTTGCTGAGGCCGGGGGCGGCCTCCAGCAGCATTTCGGTATAGGGATGAAGAGGCGCGTTAAGCAGTGTGCTCGTATCGGCCAGTTGCATGAGCTCGCCGCGAAAGAGCACCGCCACTCGGTCGGCGAGCTGTTGGACGACGGCGAGGTCGTGCGAGATGAAGAGCATTGCGACGGCGTGTTTTTCCTTCAGGGAGCGCAGCAGTTCGACGATTCTTGCCTGCACCGAGACGTCGAGTGCCGACAGAATTTCATCGCAAATCAGCAGTTTTGGATTGACCAGCAGCGCGCGGGCGATGGCGATGCGCTGACGTTCGCCGCCGGAAAGCTGCTCGGGGAACCGATCGAGATAGCCGGCGTGCAGGCCGACATTTTCCAGCACGGTCTCAAGGGCCTTTTCGTCGGCCTCGATGCCGAAATGGTCGAGCGGACGTGCGAGGATCGCCCGTATGCGGCGGCGCGGATTGAGCGAAGCATCGGGGTTCTGGAAGATGTACTGGATCTGCCGCAGCTGCTCGACCGAACGATTTTTCAGTTTTGGCGCAAGCAGGCCGCCATCGAGGCTGATCAGGCCCGCGCGTGGCGGCAGGCGACCACTGACCGCCCGCGCGATGGTTGATTTTCCGCTGCCGGATTCTCCGACGAGCGCGATCACTTCACCGGTACGCAGTTCGAGATCGATGTCGCGCACCACGGATGGGCTGGTTCGGCCGAGAAGCTTGTCGAAAAAGCCCGGCTTTCTATAGGAGAGTTCGAGATCGGCAACCGAGAGCAGGCGTTCCGGCTTTGCATCCGCCGTGGCGTCGAGCCTTGGCTTTGCCGCCGGCGCTTGCTGCGCAGCGGTCTCGCGCCATTTCATGCAGGCGACGGAGCGGGTGCCTGCGACCGGTTCGAGCATCTGCGGCGTGGTGCGGCAAGCGGTCGTCGCGAAGTCGCAGCGCGGCTCGAACTTGCAGCCGGTGGACATCTGGTCGCGGCGCAGCACGCCGCGCAGGCCGCGCGCCTGGCTGTTGGTCCCGTCCACGGTCGGGATCGAGGCGATGAGCCCGCGCGAATAAGGATGGGCCGGGCTTTTCAGCAATTGATCGCAGGGCGCGACCTCGACGAGCTGGCCGGCATACATGACGCTCACCCGGTCGGCGATCTGCGCGAGCAATGCCAGATCGTGTGTGACGTAGAGCATCGCCATGCCGATGCGGGTGCGAAGATCGCCGAGCAGTTGGATGATCTGGCGTTGCGTCGTGACGTCGAGGCCGGTCGTCGGCTCGTCCAGCACGAGCAGGTCGGGATTGCACGCCACCGCCATGGCGATCGCCACACGCTGCTGCTGGCCGCCCGACAGTTCGTGCGGATAGCGGTGGCCGACATCCGGCAGGCCGACCAGCGCAAAGAGCTCGACGATGCGGCTTTGCATGCTCATGCCCTGCGGCAATGCCTTGTGCGTCGCGATCATCTCGCGGATCTGCGATCCGACGCGCATGCCGGGGCTGAGCGACGTCGTCGGGTTCTGCGGCACGAGGGCGATGCGGCTGCCGCGCAGCTTCGTGAGCGCCTTGGTGTCGAGTTTCAGCAGGTCGATGCCGTCGAACAGCACCTCACCGGTCTGTACGAGACTGTTGACCGTGCCGTAGCCGAGCAGGCGATAGGCGACGGTGGACTTGCCGCAGCCCGATTCCCCGACGAGCCCGAAGGCCTCGCCCCGGGCGATATCGAAGGAAACGTCCTGGACGACATTGGTCCAGTTGGATTTTCCGCCATAGGCGATGTTGAGATTGCGAACTTCGATAAGGTTTTTCATTGTCACGCTCCTGCGACAGGCCGCTGGCCGAGCATGCGCGACAGGCCGTCGGTGAACAGGTTGAAGCCGATGACGAGGGAGGCGAGGCCGAGGCCGGGGCCGAACACCGTTACCGGCGAGGCAATCAGCAGATTGCGGTTCTCGCTGATCATCAGGCCCCATTCCGGCGTTGGCGGGCGAATGCCGAAGCCGAGGAAGCCGAGCGCCCCGATGAGGATCGGCGCATAGCTGAGACGCAGCGAGAACTCGACGAGCAACACGTTGGCGGCATTGGGAAGGATTTCGCGGAAGACGATGGACCAGGTGCCTTCGCCGCGCAGTTCCGCCACGGCGACATATTCGCGCGTGGCGATTTCCATGGCCGCAGCGCGTGCAATGCGGGCGATGCGCGGCGCATAGACGAGGCCGACGACGAAGACGATGAGCACGGGCGTGCCCGCAAGTGCGGGGCCGGCGGCGATGATCATCACCAAGGCCAGTGCCAGGAAGGGAATGCTGATCATCGCCTCGACGATGCGCTGGGTAATTTCATCGAACCAGCCGCCGATATAGCCCGACAGCAGGCCGAGCGTCGTGCCCGCGACCATGCCCAGCACCGTGCCGGCAAAGGCGAGCAGGAGCACGATATGCGCGCCGTGCATGAAGCGGCTGAAGACGTCGCGGCCGATCTGATCGAGACCCATCGGGTGTTGCCAGGACGCGCCGGACAGCGGCAGGCCGGCGCCCATTTCGGCAAAGCCATAGGGCGTCCAGACGGTGCCGATGATGGCGAAGAGCGCGTGGGCGGCGAGGATGATGGCGCCGGCCTTGAAGGGACCGGGCGTGGCGCGCCAGTAGGCGGCATTGAACCGGGGGAGACGCCGGGAAGGGGTGGACGTGATCATGGTCATCGGCTGGTCCTCAGGCGCGGTTGGAGCAGGACGGCGAGAACGTCCGCCACGAGGTTGGCGGCGACATAGACGGCGGCGCTGATCATCACGGTTGCCTTGATCAAGGGGATATCGCGCAGTTGCAGCGCATCGATCAGTAATGTGCCGAAGCCCGGATAGGAAAACACCCGTTCGACGATGACGACGCCGCCGATCAGGAAGCCGAGGTTGAGCGCCGTGACGTTGAGCGCCGGCACGATGGCGTTCGGCAGGGCATGGCGGAAGAGCACGGCGCGCGGGCGCAGGCCCTTGAGTTCGGCAAGGCGTACATAGTCCGAGCGCAGCACCTCGATCAGGCTGTCGCGCAACACGCGGATGGCATAGACCGCCATCATGATGGCGAGCGTCACGGCCGGCAGGACCATCGCGCGCAGCGTCTCCTGCCAGGTGCTGGCCTCAGAGATCGTTGCCAGCGCCGGCAGGATGGGCACCGCGACGGCGAACAGGAAGAGCAGCATCGTCGCGAGCAGGAAATCGGGCAGCGACAGCAGGACGAGGGTGATGACGGAGATGATGTTGTCGACCGCCTTGCCGCGGTTCGTGGCCTGGATGATCGCCGGAACGAGTGCAAGCACGAGATAGATCGCGAAGGCGAAGAGCGACAGGAGCAGGGTGTTGACGATGCGGGGGCCAAGAACGTCGGCGATCGGCCGACCGGTGGCAATCGATACGCCGAGATCACCGCGCAGGAAGTCGCCGAGCCACTGGAAATAACGCACGAGGGCGGGCTGATCGAGATGGAGCTGGCTGCGCAGTATCTCCAGCGCCTTGGCGGTGGCGTCGCGGCCGAGAATGCGGGTGGCGACGTCGCCCGGAAGCGCCTCGAGGATCAGGAAGATCAGGATCGAGACGAGAAACAGCGTCAGCGCCGAAAACAGGATCCGGCTGGCAAGCAGACGAAATACGCTCATGTCGCGTCCAATCCTACGGAAACGAGGGCGGCATCCGCCGTCACGGTATCGGGAATGAAGGCGGCATCGGTATCGAGGTCGCCTTCCCAGATGTAGAGAAGCACCAGCGGCCGCTCCGCCGAAAGCGTC
Source organism: Shinella sp. (assembly GCF_052438155.1). Lineage (NCBI taxonomy): Bacteria > Pseudomonadati > Pseudomonadota > Alphaproteobacteria > Hyphomicrobiales > Rhizobiaceae > Shinella > Shinella sp. Next base: position 15,323 of record NZ_JBQVPI010000039.1, read on the forward strand.
GCATGGGGCAGCCACGATGGGTGATGGATGATTTCATCGATGCCGCGCCGGGTCCAGTCCGCCTCTCCGGCGCGCCAGAACGATGGGCCTGTGACGGTGTAGTAGAGTTCGTCGGCCGGGTGATGATGGAGTGGATAGTGGGTTTTCGGCCCCAGGAACATCAGGCCGAAGGCGATATCGCGGTCCTCGATCAGCGTCGGTGGCCCGCCATCCGGGCCGCAGATGACGCCATAGCCGTAATTCTCGCCGAAATCGCTGCTCGGCGGCTTGGCAAGGTAGCTCTTGCTGCGGGTGACGTGGATTGCCGGAAGGAGAGCCGCGAGCGCCTGGGCAAGCGGCGACTGCGCTGCCGCAAGCTCCGCCTCGCAGGCCGACTGGATCGGCACGCGGCCTGGCGCTACGTCCTTGACGGGCGGCAGGTGTTCCGCAAGGCGGCGAAGCCGCGCGGCATGCGTGCGCGAAACGGGTCGCGTATCACGCTCCAGTGCATCGGCGAAACAGGTGAGGAATGTCGTCAGGGTGGAGGTGGTCATGCAGCTATCCTCTTCCACGGGGCAGAGGCCCCGTGGATGCGGTTGTCTTGGGTCGGGTTTCTTGGGCGTGGGGGAGCGGGCGTTTACTCGCCGCAGCTCAGGTTCGCGTAGTCGATGCGGTTGACATCGACATTCGGCTGGTAGCCGGTGCAGCCCTTGCGCAGGCCGGCGACGACCGAGGTGAAGACCGGTATGATCATGCCGCCCTCGTCGGCGACGATGCGCTGGGCGTCGCGGTAGAGATCGTTGCGCTGCTTTTCATCCGCCGTCTGCCCGGCCTTGACGACAAGCGCGTCGAAATCGTCGCGTTTCCAGTGCGTCTCGTTCCATTCGGATTTGCTGTTGAGCGACAGCGTCAGGGCTTCTGCCGGCGGGCGGGCGCTGGTGTAGGAGATCACGGCCGGCTTCTTCAGCCAGATCGTGTCCCAGTAGCCTTCCGCCGGCGAGGTGATGACGTTGACACGGATGCCGGCGGGTGCGGCCATCTGGGCATAGACTTGGGCGAGCAGCATCATGCCGGGGTAGGAATCCGACGTGTAGAGGTCGAAATCGATACCATCTGCATGGCCGGCTTCGGCCAGCAGTGCCGCCGCCTTCTCGATGTCCGCCGTCTTGGCCGGCGTGCCAAGGCCGAGCGGCGAGGACAGTGGGATTGGCGTATCCCCGCCCACTTCGCCATAGCCGAGCAGCACGGTATCGACGATCTTCTGGCGGTCCATCACCAGCTTCATCGCCTCGCGGACCTTGACGTTGTCGAAGGGTGGCGTGTCCGTCCAGACAGCAAGGTAGAGCGACGTCGCGCCGGGCGTCGCGGCAAGTTCGACGGCGGGATTGTCCTTCAGCGTGATAAGGCTCGCCGGATCGACCGTCAGCGACAGGTCGACCGTGCCCGACAGCAGCGCGGAAAGGCGCGACGTCGGCTCCAGGCTGGTGGTGATCTCAAGGCATTCTGCCTTCGGCAGGCCGGTGCGCCAATAGTTTGCATTCCGCCGCAAGACGCGCACGGCACCGTTGATGGTGAAGGTTTCCTGCAGGAACGGGCCGGTGCCGTTGCCCTTGATGCGGAGATCCTCCGCCTTGGCGCCATCCGGAACCATCAGCGCATATTTCGTCGCGATCAGCATCGGCAGTTCGACGACGGGCTGCTTCACCTTGAAGCGCACCGTGTGGTCGTCAACGGCGGTGATGCCGTCGGCATCGAGGAAGGCGAGGGTGGAAAAACCACCGGGCGAGACCGCCGGATCGAGCAGGCGGCGATAGGAGTAGACCACATCCTTGGCGCCGAAATCCGAGCCGCCGTGGAATTTCACGCCTTTGCGGAGATGAAACGTCCATTCCGTCGCATCGGCATTGGCTTCCCAGGATTCGGCAAGCGCCGGCACCGGCTGCATCGTGTTGCTGCGATCGACGAGCGGTTCGTAGACCGCGCGGATATGGTAGACGCTGTCCGTGCCGATGAGCGCTGCCGGGTCCATCGTCTGCTTTTCGCCATCGGATTCGTAGCCGAGCACGCGCAAGCAAGCCTGCTGCGCGAAGGCGGCGGTGGCGGAAAGTGAACAGCCGGCCAGGGCCACGGCAAGCGCCGTGGTCTTCAGAAGATCTCGTTTCATGTCAGTTCCCCATTTTGGATTATGTCCGGAGTATGAAAACGGGGCTGGCGCCTTGCAAACGATTAGAAATCACGTCTACATGAGTAAAATTCATGTTGGTTCATAAGCATGGTCCGCCGCACTTTGCCTCCCCTGACGACGCTGCGGGCCTTCGAGGCGGCGGCGCGGCTTTTGAGCTTCAAGGCGGCGGCCGAAGAGCTTCGCGTCACGCAATCCGCCATCAGCCATCAGGTCGCCTCGCTGGAACGCAATCTCGGCACGCCGCTGTTCCTGCGGCTGCCCGGCCGCGTGGAACTGAGCGAGGAGGGGGCGGTCTACTTTCCCGTCGTGCAGGACGCGCTCGACCGGATCGCACTGACCACGGATCTTATCCGCCAGACACATACGCCGGCCTCGCTGACGGTGCAGGTCTATGTCACGGTCGCCGTGCGCTGGCTGATACCGCGGCTCCAGACCTTCAAGGAAGCGTTTCCCGAGGTCGCCGTGAACCTCGATGCGAGCCTTCTCGACTGGGAATTCAACCCGGATCGCTCCGATATCGGCTTCATCTACACGCGCACGCCAAACCGGCCGAACCTGACCTATACCCTGCTGCGCCGGGAACGGCTCGTCGGTGTCTGTTCACCAGCGATCGCCCGGGCCATCAAGGCGCCGGAGGATCTTCGGCATGTCTCCTTCCTGGCCGTCAGCGGAACCACCGAGGACGCTGCGACATGGGCCGCAAGCGTCGGCGCCACCGGTGTCTCGCAGAAATCCGCGCCGCTTTTCGACAGCAACCTGCTCGCCATCGAGGCGGCGATCAGCGGGCAGGGGATGGTGGTCGTGCCGCAGTTCCTGGTCGAGGCCGATATTGCTGCCGGCACGCTCGTTGCGCCGCTCGCCTCCGATATCATGCAGCCCGGTGGATGGTATCTCGTCCACCTGGAACGGCGGGGCAATGAAAAGGCGATGCGCAAATTCCTGCAATGGATCCAGGGCCAGGTTTGACTGAAGGCCGAACAGGGCGATTTCCGGGCAGGAAACGGCCCGCAACGGCCAGGTTCCAAGCCGAAAGTGTGTGGGCCAAAAGCATAGGAGTTGTGCCCGGTGGGAGTTGTCACGTTCCCGAGCGATGATCGATCTCTGCCGCAGCAGCCTGAGATCAGGCAACCACGCCGGTCACGGCTTTCCAATACGCCATTGCGCGGATGGGATGCATGTGGGTCGCGAGAGCGGAGCGTTTGTGATGGGGGGTGACGAAGAGGTTTCGGAGTGCTGAAAAGATCGAGATGAAACGATGCAGACTGCCGCTGACCGGAAACCCTGCATCGTACGCTCTCGTTTTCGCGGTGGCAGGTGAGAATTTTCCGCGCGATTGTTGAGACCTTTGTGGGACTGGTGCTCGGCAGCCGGCATGACGTCACGCCTGGTCGCGCCATACGAGCGAAGCTTGTCGGTGATGACCCGCTTCGGCGGCATGCCTGCTTTCTTCAGTAAACTGACGAGCAGTCGCCTTGCGGCCTTCGTATCGCGTCGGCTCTGAACAATCTCGTCGAGACCATAGCCGTCTTGATCAACGGCACGCCAAAGCCAGTGCTTTCGGCCCGCGATCGAAATCACCACCTCGTCCAGATGCCAGACGTCCGGGCGCGACGGCCGCCTGCGACGGAGTTGCTTTGCGGAGGCGGTCCGAATTTCCGAACCCGTCGCCGGATCGTTTCATACGAGACGGCAATTCCGCGCTCCAGCAGCATTTCCTCGACAAGGCGTAGGCTGAGCGGAAACCTGAAATACAGCCAGATCGCATTCGAGATTATCTGTCGCGGGAAACGGGGGCGCTTGTAGCTGATGGCAGAACTCTTCATGCCGCCATCTCCATGCCAAATTCGCTGACACCTCGTTTATGTGACAACGCCTCGTCCATGCCGTATGGCTTTACTTTCGGCTCCTTTGACAAGGCGATGAGTTCTTTATCGTGCGGCGCGGCGCCAGGGTATGCCGAGAACGCGCATGTGCCATCGCGAAAGCGGGAGCGATCGATGAAGCGGTTCCGATCGTCGGGACGCCTGCAACGCTTAGTCTCTGTCTTCGAAGCTTTCAGAAATCTCTTCGTCCCACCTCGCTCACAACGATCGGCATTCCAAATTTACCGGCATCGCCTCTACGCGAAAGCTGTGTGGAAAGCTGTGACGGGAACCATGGTCTGAAATCAATCGGCAAGGCGGAATTCCCTCGGCACGCTTGGGCGGAAGTCAAAGTGGCGTCGCCCGTACGACCATTGGCAATGGCATCCGACAGGTTTTTTGGTTGCGAGGATGCCGAGGGTGCTGCTTTAAAGCCAGACTGCGTGTGCGATGATCTGAGGTGGGATGCGATGAAACTGTAGCCGAGGGGCAAGCTGTTCATGCCGTGTGTCGATCCCGAGGGCTCCGCACGAGGATCTTGCCGTGGCATCATTCATGGCGCGCGGCGTAAGCGCCCCGGCGCAGGCCTTCCACCCAGTTGCGGCAAAGCTGGATGCCTTCGTCGGGTTTGAAGGCGGTGGGGTTCAAGCACCAGGCGAGCCAGAGTCCGTCCAGCAGCGCGGTAAACGCGATGGCCGTCAGCCTGATATCGCCGACCGAAAAGCCTTCCGCGTCCGCCAGGTCGCGGATCAGGCCTTCGACCGTGTTGACGTAGTCGGAATATTCGGCCTGCTGCGAGGTGCTCATGCGGGGCGAATGCAGGATCAGTCCCCAGAACACCACCCAGACGCCCAGTACGTCGCGGTCGAACAGGATCGGCGAGAAGGATGTTTCGATAAAGGCCTCGAGCCTCCCCCGCGGCGTCGGCTCGGCCTCGCCGACCGCCTTGAGGGTGGACTGAAGGAGCCCCTCCGACATGATGTCGAAGGCATAGGCGACCAGTTCGTTGATCTCGCCGAAGTGATGGGTGATCAGCCCTTGCGATACGCCTGCCTCGGCCGCGATCTGGCGCACCGAGACGCCCGCATTGCCGTGCTTGACAATGCAGCGCAGCGCCGCTTCGCCGAGTTGGCGGCGACGATCTTCCGGTGTTTCGCGCCGGAAGCGGGCCCGGCTTTTCGGTGTTTCGGTCTTGGCCAAGTCAGTGAGCCTTTTTCATCATCCCGATCATGCGCAACCGCGCCGCTCTTGCAAAGCCGCACCGCAGAAAAATTGCGGAAAGGTCGTCAATTTGCAGGCTGAATTGCATCTTAAATATATGAAATGAAATAGATTTCAAGTCTTGTTATACGATCTTATAATTTCTCTTGCGGAATTTTTTTTACCTGCCTATCCTTGCCCTCAATGACCCGCGCAAAACATGGCGGGCGGGGAACTGAGGACAAGAGCATGGCGCGGGATTCCCGATACGATGTGCTGTTCGAACCTGTGCGGATCGGTCCGGTTACGGCGCCGAACAGGTTCTACCAGGTGCCGCATGCCAGCGGCATGACCAACTCGCTGCCCAGGGTGCGCGCCGCCTTTCGCGAGACAAAGGCCGAGGGGGGCTGGGGCGTCATCTGCACCGGCGCCTGTTCCATCGACCAGACCTCCGACGATACGCCCCTGCCGATGGCGACGATGTGGGACCGGAACGACATCCGCGCCCATGCGCTGATGACCGAGGCGGTGCATCGCCACGGTTCGCTTGCCGGCGTGGAGCTGTGGCATGGCGGTGCCTCGGTGATGAACCGCGCCAGCCGCCTGCCGCCCCTGTCGCCCTCGGGCATTCCCTGGATGGCGACCCATATCGGCTTCATGGGCAATCTGCGCCCCAAGACCATGGACAGGTCCGATATCAAGGACGTGCTGCGCTGGCAGGCCGAAGGGGCGCGCAAGGCCCGCACCGCCGGCTTCGATATCATCTATGTCTATGCCGGCATGGGCTATCTCGGCTACGAGTTCCTGCTGCCGGAATACAACAAGCGCACCGACGAGTATGGCGGGTCGCTCGAAAACCGGGTTCGCTTCGTCAAGGAGATGCTGGACGTTACCCGCGACGCCGTCGGCAAGGATTGCGGTGTGGCGTTGCGCGTCAGTCTCGAGGAGCTTCGCGGCCGGCCCGGGACGCGCCAGCAATCCGAGGCGCATGAACTGATCGAACTGCTCTCCGATCACGCCGACCTGTTTGACGTGAAGATGGATTCGAGCCCGACTGACTGTTCCGCCTCCCGCTTCACCGGCGAGGGCAGCCACGAGCCGGTCATCGACTTCGTCAAGTCGATGACCGGCAAGCCGGTCGTCGGCGTCGGGCGGTTTACCTCGCCCGATACGATGGTCAGCCAGATCCGCCGCGGCGTGCTCGATTTCATCGGCGGCGCGCGGCCCTCGATCGCCGATCCATTCCTGCCCCGCAAGATCAGGGAAGGCCGCATCGAGGAAATCCGCGAATGCATCGGCTGCAACATCTGCATTTCGAGCTGGCATGACAGCGTGCCGGTCCGCTGCACGCAGAACCCGACGGCGGGCGAGGAGTGGCGGCGCGGCTGGCATCCGGAACGGGTCGAGCAGGCCGCAAGAGGCGAACGGATTCTCGTCGTCGGCGGCGGCCCGGCCGGTCTCGAATGTGCGCTGACATCGGCGCGTGCCGGCCATGAGGTGACGCTTGCCGATGCCGGCAAGGTCTGGGGTGGCCGGCTGGCCTTCGAAAAGACGCTGCCGGGCCTGGCTGCCTGGAACCGCGTCGTCGATTACCGTCTCGGCCGACTCAACGACATGACGAATGTGTCGATGTATCTCGAAAGCGCGCTCGGCGTCGATGAGATCATCGATCTCGCGCCCGATCATGTGGTGGTGGCGACCGGTGCCCGCTGGATGCGGATGCTCTATTCCTCGATGGAAATCCCGGTCGGCCAGATCGACCATCCAGAGGTCTACACACCTGACGATATCGCCGCCGGCCGCCTGCCGTCTGGCCCCACGCTGGTCTTCGATTTCGACAACTATTATTATGGCGGCGTGCTGACCGAGCATCTTGCCGCACAGGGTCTCGCCGTTTCCTACGTGACGCCGGCAGGCCAGGCCTCTGCCTGGACGATCATGACCAACGAGCTTCCGTTGGTGCACAAGGCGCTTTCCCGCCGTAACGTTCCGGTCACGACGCTGCAGATGCTGAAGGCTTTCGATGGGGAGACTGCAACGCTCGCCCATCTCTTCACCGGCGAAGAAACCCGGGTGCACTGTCGATCGATCCTGATCGTCGGTCTGCGCCTGCCACGCACGGAATTGCTGGACGCACTGGAGGCTCGACGCGTCGATCTCGAGACCGCCGGCATCAAGAGCGTCACGACCATCGGTGATGCGCTTGCGCCCGGCGCGATCACCCACGCCGTCCACAGTGGCCACAAGGCGGCCCGCGAACTGGGCATGGGCGGTACTCGCAGGCTCTATCTCCGCGATACCCCGATCACCGATTGCGAACCCGGCTTCGAACAAGCTGAAGCCGCCGAGTAGGAGAAAGCGTGAGCGAAGCCGCCGCCCTGTCCCGGTTCTCCATCGCATCGCCCCTTGCCGGCGGCGCGCTGCATGCCGTGGGCTCCGGGCTGTTCCACACGCTTCTGCCGCTTCGGCTGATTGCCGAAGGCTATGGGCCGGATGCGGTCGGTCTGGTGGTGGGGGCGGAAGGTGCAGGCTTCCTTGTCGGCTGTATCGGTTCGGTCCGGCTGATCCGCTCGGTCGGCGCGGTCCGTGCCTATGCCGCGCTTTCGGCCACGTCGGCCGTGCTCATCCTGTCGCTCAGCACCCAGCCGCACCTTGCCATCTTCATGGCGATCCAGGCCGTCGTCGGCTTTGCCAATGCCGGTCAGGCCGTGGTGATCGAGAGCTGGATGAACGCCATGATCTCCAACAAGAGCCGCGGCCGTATCCTGACGCTCTATGTGCTGCTGCTCGGCTTGTTCTACGGTCTTGGCCAGCTGCTTGCCACCGACATTGCCCCGACAGGCGACGCCATGCTGATGATATCGGCCGCCTGCTATGTCATCGCCCTGATCCCGGTCACCGCCATCTGGGTCGGCGAGCCGATGCTGCATGTACCGATCGGGCTGAAGCTCTTCCGCACGTTCCGCATTTCGCCGATCGGCGCATTCGCCTGCCTGATGACCGGCCTGATCTCATCGACCTTCGCCTCCATCGGCCCGCTCTATGGGCTGGAGCTGCAATTCTCGCAGCAGACGATCGTGCTGCTGATGGCGGCAACCCAGCTCGGGGCGCTCTTCCTGCAATTCCCGCTCGGTTATCTCTCCGACAGGCTCGACCGCCGCATGATGATGATGTGGCTGGCCGCGGTGCTCGCCGTGGTCTGCACCATCTTCCTGTTTCTCACGCCAACGACGCCGTTCTGGGTGTTTCTCATCCTGTTTTCGGTCTTTGGCGGCATTTCCGAGATCTTCTATCCGCTGGGCGTCGCGCATGCCAACGACCGCGCCGACCCCGGCGAATTCGTCACGCTTTCCTCGAACCTGCTGCTGATCTGGGCCTTTGGCGGCACGATCGGGCCGGCGATCGTCACGGCCGGTATGGCGCCGTTCGGATCGGCGATCTTCTTCTGGTACGCGATCGGCCTTTCCACGCTGTTTGCCGCCTATGCGCTCTGGCGCCGTTTCCACCAGCCGGCCGCCAAATCCCGCGAACAATTTGTCGCCTATCCCCAGACGTCGCCCGCCGTCTACGAATGGACGCCGCATGACGAGGCCGAGGGTGACGACGCCGGAAAGACCAGCCCATGACAAAAATCGTCGATACCTATCCGCGCAAGGTCCGAACGCTCGATCCGGTCTTCATCACCATGAAGGACGGCGTGCGGCTTGCCGCCACGATCTGGCTGCCGGAGGACGCCGACGAAAGGCCCGTTCCGGCGATCCTCGAACTCATTCCCTATCGCCGCCGCGACGGAACCGTCTTCCGCGACATGAAGATGCATCCCTATGTCGCCGGTCACGGCTTTGCCTGCTGCCGGGTGGATATTCGTGGTTCCGGCGATTCCGAGGGGGTGCTGACCGACGAATATACCGAGCAGGAACAGGACGACGCCTGCGAAATCATCGCTTGGCTGGCGAGCCGGTCCTGGTCGAACGGCGCGGTCGGCATGACCGGTATTTCCTGGGGCGGGTTCAACGCGTTGCAGGTCGCCGCTCGCCAGCCGCCCGCCCTGAAAGCGATCATCGCGCTCTGCTGTTCGGACGACCGCTACGCCGACGACGTCCACTATTACGGCGGCAGCCTGCTCACCGAGGATGCCATGTGGTCATCCTTCATTCTGGGCCTTGGTGCCCTGCCTCCCGATCCGCAGATCGTCGGCGAGCGCTGGCGGGCGATGTGGCAGGAGCGGCTGGAATCGACCAGTTGCTGGTCATCCGTATGGCTGCGCCACCAGCGGCGCGACGCCTATTGGAAACGCGGTTCCGTCTCGGAGGATTTTTCGAAGATCACCGTTCCCGTCTATGCGATCAGTGGCTGGGACGACACGTATTTCAACGCCGTTCCTAGGCTGATGGAAGGTCTTGGCGGACCGCGCAAGGGTCTGATCGGCCCCTGGACGCATGCCTATCCCTTTCTCGGCGACCCGGGTCCGGCGATCCATTATCTGAAGGAAGCGATCCGCTGGTGGCGGCATTGGCTGGAGGGCGTCGATACCGGCATCATGGACGAGCCAGCCTATACGACGCTGATCAAGGACCCGCACCGGCCGGCGCTTTTCTACCCGGAGCATCCCGGCCGCTGGGTGCAGGATCCGTCCTGGCCTTCGCCGAATGTCAGCCCGAAACATCTTTTCCTCAATGCCGGCAGGCTGGGGGAGGTTGCGGAACGAGGCGAGGCGATGCGGCTTTGCTCGCCGGTCACGGCCGGGCGCGATTGCGGCCGTTATGGCGGTTATGGTGGCGATGTGCCCGACATGGCGGGCGACCAGCGCCGCGAGGACGGGCTGGGGCTCGTCTTCGATACCGAAATGCTCACGAGGGATGTCGATCTGCTTGGTGCTCCGGTGGTGGAATTCACCCTGCGCTCCGATCTGCCGCTCGGCGCGCTGACGGCACGGCTTTGCGAAGTGCTGCCGGATGGCTCCTCGACGCTGGTCACCTGGGGCTCGCTGAATCTCGCCCATTGCGAGAGCAACGAGCATCCCGTGCCGATCAGGCCGGACGGGCCCGTCACCGCGCGGCTCCAGCTCAATCATTGCGGCCGGCGTTTCGGCACGGGAAACCGGCTGCGCCTTGTTCTGTCCAACCAGCATTGGCCGGTGCTCTGGCCGCAGCCGGGCATGCCGGTTTTCACCATCGAGCCCGGTGCCTGCCGGTTTGTTCTGCCGGTGCGCGCGCCGCAGCCGGGCGATGGCGCGCGGCTGTTCGACGAGGCCGAAATATCGCCGCCGGTGCCGATGGAGGTGCTGGAGGACGAGCAGCATTCCCGCATTCTGACCATCGATGCCGGCAAGCGTTCCGAAACGTTGACATTGTCCAGCAACCACGGCCGCCAGCGTCTGACCGATCGCGCCAATGAAACCTGGGCCTTGGTTGTCGACCGGATGTCGATCATCGAGGACGATCCGCTCTCGGCCCGGATCGATACGGGCTGGGTGCTCGGCTTCAAGAGTGCCGACGCCGACGCCCAGTCGATATCACGCGTGGTGGTCACGTCCAGCAAGACGCAGTTCCGGCTGGAATGGCGGCTGGAAGTGCGCGAGCGCGGCGAACTCATCTTCGAACGGGAGGGAGACGAATGGATCGATCGCGATCATTTGTAGCCGCGCCGCACGGACCGGAAACCGTGTTTGATCGCGGAGGTCTCCTCCCATGATCACGTTCCTCGTTCGCCGCACGGCGCTTGCCGTTGTCATCCTGCTGATCGTCGCGATCCTGCTGTTTTCGATGATGCACATGATCCCCGGCGATCCGACGGTGGTGGCGCTCGGGCCGCGTTCGACGCCGGAAATGCGGGAAGCGTTTCGCGAGATGATGGGCCTCGACAAGCCGATCCTTGACCAGCTCGGCATGTTCCTGATGCGGCTCGCCCGCGGCGATCTCGGCCTCGACGTCTGGAGCCGCCGGCCCGTCATTACCATGATCCTCGACGTGCTGCCCTATACGGTGACGCTGGCCGTTGCGAGCTTCCTCTGGGCCGTCGCGCTCGGCATCCTGCTTGGCTGCGTCGCCGTCGTTCATCATGGCAAATGGGGCGACTGGCTAATCGGCCTGGTCTCAATCTCCTTCGTGGCGGTGCCGTCCTTTGTTGTCGCTCTCTATTCGCTGCTGATTTTCGCAGTCTGGCTCAACTGGCTACCGGCAATCGGCGCCGGCGAGCCGGGCGACTTCGCCGCGCAGATCCGCTCGCTCATCCTGCCCTCGTTCGCCGTCGGTCTGGGCTGGGTCGGTTACGTCTCGCGATTGGTTCGTGCCGCGATGATCGAGGCCATGGGCGAAGACTATATCCGCACGCTGCGCTCCTATGGGGTCGCCGAAAGCCGGATCGTCTATCGCTACGCATTGAAGCAGGCCTTGCTCGCCATCCTCGCCGTCATCGCCATCGGCTTCGGCGGGTTGCTCACCGGCTCGGTGTTTGCCGAGATCGTCTTCTCCCGCCCTGGCCTCGGCAAGATGACCTACGATGCCGTGATGTCGCGCAACTATCCGGTGGTGATGGGCACGGTGCTGGTGACCTCCGGCCTCTACGTTACCTGCATGATCCTCGCCGATGCCGTCACCGCCTGGCTCGATCCCCGCATCAGGAGCACGCTCTGACATGGCGGTCACCCCGACCACAGCGATCAGTGACGCCACCATCCGCGAGCCGGGTGTGTTGAGGCGTGTGGGCCGGACGGCCGCGCATGTCGTGTCGACACCGCTCGGCGCCATCGGCTGCCTGCTGGTGGCGCTGATCATGCTCACCGCGCTGTTCGCACCCTATCTGGCGCCGTACAATCCGACGGCCATCAATGTCAAGCAGCGCCTCGCCGATCCGTCCTTCTCGCATCTTCTGGGCACCGACCAGCTTGGGCGCGACCTGTTTTCCCGCGTCATCTGGGGAACACGCACGGCAATGACGGTGGCGCTCAGCGCGCTGAGCATTGCGCTTGCCATCGCCCTGCCGCTCGGTCTGATCGCCGGCTACGGGCCGCGCTGGCTGGATGCACTGCTGATCCTGCTCTTCGACAGCCTCAGTTCGCTGCCGATGATCATGCTGGGGCTGGCTATCGTCGTGTTGCTCGGGCCCGGCGTTTCCACCGTCATTCTGGTGATCGTGCTTTACTCCGTGCCGTCCTATGCGCGGCTCGTGCGCACCCAGACGCTTAGCCTCAAGTCACGGGATTTCATCAAGGCGGAGCAGGTGATGAATGCCGGCACGCCGCGCATCCTCTTTGCTCACCTGCTGCCGAATGTCATCGGCCCGCTGCTCATTCTCGCCTGTCTCGATATCTCGACGGTCATCACGCTGGAAGCCGGGCTGTCCTTCCTCGGCCTCGGGGTCAAGCCGCAGATCCCCAGCTGGGGCAACATCCTCAGCGACGGGTTTGCCGTGATCCGCAACAGCGCCGTGCCCGTCATCGCCGGCGGCGCGCCACTGATCCTTGCCACGATCGGCTTTACCTTCTTTGGCGAGGCCTTGCGCGACGTGCTCGACCCGAAGCTCAATCCGGAGCGCAAGCCATGAGTGATCCGGTGCTGGCGATGCGCAATGTCTCGGTTGCCTATGGCGGCCTCATCAAGGCGGTCGCTGGCGTCGACCTCTCGGTCCGGCCGGGCGAGATCGTCGGCATCATCGGCGAAAGCGGCTCGGGCAAGTCGACGCTGGCCCATTCCGTCCTCGGTCTCCTGCCGAAGGCGGCCAGCATCGACGGTGACCGGTTTATGCTGGCCGGCAACGATATGCTTGCTATGGATCGAAACGGGCTCGCAGCGCTGCGCGGCCCCGCGGCGGCTATGATCTTCCAGAACCCGATGACCGCCTTCAGCCCGATCCACACGCTCGGCCGCCAGCTGATCGACCTGCTCTGGCGCGACCGCGACCAGACGGCCGCCCGCAAGCGCGAACGGATCGTGGCGGCCCTGCGCGATGTCGGCATACCCGATCCGGCGGGCAAGCTCGATGCCTATCCCTTCCAGCTGTCCGGCGGCATGTTGCAGCGCGTGGCGATTGCCGCCGCCCTGCTGATGAAGCCCGCGCTGCTGATTGCCGACGAGCCCACCACTGCCCTTGATGTGACGATGGAAACGCAGATCCTGCACCTCATGCGAACGCTGCGCGACAGTGCCGGCGTTGCCATCCTGATCATCTCCCACCATCTCGGCGTTATCGCCGAAATCTGCGACCGCGTTGCGGTGATGTATGCCGGGCGCATCGTCGAGGAAGGTCCGGTCGAGGCAATTTTTCGCGATCCGCGCCATCCTTACACAAAAGCCCTTCTGGCTTGCGAACTGGCGCTCATTCCACCAGGCGTTCGCCGCTTGCCGGTCATAGCAGGCGACGTGCCGCGACCCGGCGGCGCCGGCTGCGATTTTGCCGGGCGCTGCGGCCTGGTCGAGGACTGCTGCTTCAGCGTCTCGCCACCTTGGGCGATTGCGTCGTCCGATCCATCGCATCATTCCCGCTGCCACAGGAGCGCCTCATGAGCGAAGATCCGGCACTGATCGAGGCGCGCAGGCTTTCGGTGGCAGTGCCGGCGACGAGGCTGCCGTTCTCCAAGGCAGTGCCGCTTTCGATCCTCATCGACGTGTCGGTCGCGATCCGGCCCGGCGAGATTGTCTGCATGGTGGGCGAAAGCGGTTCGGGCAAGACGACATTCGGCCGGACGTTGCTTGGCCTGATCAAGCCTTCGGCTGGCAGTATCGTCTTCGATGGAACGGCACTGGCGGATTTCTCGAGCCGCAGCTTTCACGTCGTGCGGCGGCAGGCGTCGTTGCTGTTTCAGGATCCGCTGAGTTCCTTCAATCCCCGCCAGCGGATTGGTGCGATGATCGCCGAGCCCCGCCGCATCGCCCGCTCGGGCTCGACGCGGATGGACGATATCGCCGTGCTGGCCCGCCAGGCCGGGCTTTCGGAACGGTTCCTCAGCCGCTTTCCGCATGCGCTGAGCGGCGGGCAGGCGCGGCGTGCGGCGGTGGCCCGTGCTCTGTCGGTCGTGCCGAGGTTGATCGTCGCCGACGAGCCGACCGCCGGCCTCGATGTCTCCGTGCAGGGCGGGGTGCTCAATCTCTTTCTCGACATTCGCGAGCAACAGCGCACCGCATTCCTGCTGATCACCCACAATCTGTCGATCGCCCGCCACATCGCCGATCGCGTCGTCATTCTCTATCTCGGCCGTGTGGTGGAAAGCGGACCGGCGGCTGATATTTTCCGCGCGCCGCGCCATCCCTATACGCGGGCGCTTCTGGATTCCGAGCCGGTTCCGGATCCGACGAGGCGCCGCGGCGAACCGCCGGTTCTGGGCGAGGTGCCGAGCATCGCCGCACGCCCGGCCGGGTGCGAATTCCATGCCCGCTGCCGGTTTGCCCAGCCGCGCTGCCGAAGCGAAGCTCCCGTTCTCACTGGCACGGCCGGCGAGCGGCAGATCGCCTGCCACTTTCCATTGGCCGAACCGCAGATGGCCGCAACCCGCAAACTCCGCCTGATATCGACGTAGAACGAGCAAAGACGATCCAACCAAAAAACCAGAGGGAAAATCATCATGAACGCGATTTCGATCAACAGACGACATTTTCTCACGGGTGTGGCTGCCGGGGCTGCGGCACTCGCCCTGCGTCCGGGACTGTCCTATGCCGTGGAGGGCGACACGCTGATCGTGCGCGGCGCGTCCGATATCGAAGTGCTCGATCCCGCGTTCCAGAACGGCCTGCTCGAGGAAGAGATCGGCCGCTGCCTGTTCGTCTCGCTCAACCGTCTGAACGATGTGCGCGATGGCGTCGACTGGACGCCGCATGCGGCAAGCGAACTCAGGCAGAAGTCGCCGACCGAGATCGAATTCAAGTTGCACGATTGGCTGACCTGGACCGGCGACTTCGGGCCGGTCACCGCCGAGGATGTGAAATACTCCTTCGAGCGGGTCGCCGATCCCAAGAATGCGTCGGCCTGGGCCTATGGGTTCGACGCCATGAAGGAGGTCGAGGTTACCGGCGAACGGACCGGCATTATCCATCTCAAGGCGCCGTCGGCACCATTCTGGGTGACGACACTGCCCTATTACATGGGGCACATCGTCTGCAAAAAGGCGGTGGAAGCTGTGGGCGGCAGGTTCACCACCGAGGTCCCGGCCAGCGCCGGCCCCTACGTCATCGAGAAATGGGTGCCGCAACAAAGCCTGACACTCGCGCTGAACCCGACCTGGAAAGGCGCGGCACCGGCGTTTGCCAAAGTGCGGTTCCAGATCGTCACGGACGATGACGCGGCCGCGCTTGCCTACGAATCCAGGGCGATCGACTACGCGAAGATCAGCCTCAACACGCTGGCCACCTACAAGACCAAGCTGCCGGAAAACACGTCGTTGATCCAGATGGACGGTACCCGTCTCTCTTGGCTGGCAATCAATGTCAAAAATCCGAAATTCGCCGACGAAAAAGTCCGGCGCGCCATCCAGTATGCGCTCGATGTCAGCCAGATCATGGAGGGTTCCTATTCCGGCCTTGCCGCGCCCGCCACCGGCGTCGTGCCGCCGGCGCTGGTCGGCCACCGCGATGCGATCCTCTACCCCGCCGATGCTGCCAAGGCGCAGGCGTTGCTCGAGGAAGCCGGCATTTCCGACCTGACCGTCGAACTCGCCGCGCAGAACGACAAGACCAGCCAGCTGACGTGCCAGATCATCCAGGCGCTGCTCGGCGCGGTCGGGATCACGGTCGATATCAAGAACCATGACGATGCCGTCTACTGGACGCTTGGCGACAAGAATTCCGGCGAGACCTGGAGGACGCTGGAACTGGTGCTGATGAACTTCGCCGGCGGCGTCGATCCGTCGGAAAACCTTACCTGGTTTCGCCCCGCGCAGGTCGGTGTCTACAACTGGGCGCAGTTCGATAGTCCCGAATTCGAAAAGCTCTTTCAGGACGGCATGGCCGAGACCGACCAGGAAAAACGCGGCGCCATCTACCGCAAGATGCAGGACCTGATGGAAGAATCCGGTGCCTTCGTCTTCCTGACCCACGAGACCTTCGCCGCCGTCGTGCGCGATGGATTGAAGCCCTGCATCATGGCGGATGGGTATCTCGACATCCCCCGCTTTGCAAAAACCTAGGCAACAGTCCTCCCGGTCCTGCCTAGCAGGGAGGGCCGGGAGGGGACTTCCTCCGCAATTGTCGCTTGGCAGCAGATCAGGATCACGGAGATTTATCATGGCTCGAAGCTCGACTAGCAGACGCGAACGGCGTCTTGCGGAAGGCGGCACTGTCCGGCAGATGCGCTTCGGCAAGGTGGTCAACCGCTACCCGCCGATCCAGGTGATGAGCACGGACGAAATCGAGTCCATTCACCGCGCCTCCATGAGGCTCCTGCGCGATACCGGCATGGAAATCATGCACGAGGAGAGCCGGAAATTGCTCCGGCAGGCCGGCGCGGATGTCGATGAAGCGCCCCAGCGGGTGCGTTTCGACCCGGCCTTCATCGAAGAAAAGATCCGAACCGCGCCCTCGAGCTTCACCCTTCAGGCGCGCAATCCGGCAAGGAACCTTGTTGTCGGCGATGGCAGTTTGATTTTCGCGGCGACCGGCGGCCCCGCCTTCGTCAGCGATCTTGATCGGGGACGGCGGGCCGGAAACTACGCCGACATGTGCGACTATATCCGCGTCGTGCAGAGCCTCAACATCATCCATCAGGAAGGCGGCTGCCCCTGCGAGCCGACCGACCTGCCGCCCGATAGTCGCCATCTCGATTTCTATCATGCCGCCATTCGCCTGACCGACAAGAACTGGCAATGCTGGGCGCTCGGCGGGTACCGCGTCGAGGATGCCATCGACATGTTGTCGATCACGCTTCAGCAATCGCGCGAGCAATTGAAGAACAATCCCGCGACGCTGACCATCATCAATTCAAACTCGCCATTGAGGCTCGATATCCCGATGGGGGAGGGTCTCTGCGCCATGTCGCGCGCCGGTCAGCCGATCGCGCTCACGCCGTTCACGCTGTCGGGGGCCATGAGCCCCGTGACGATCGCCGGCGCCCTGACCCAGCAGAATGCCGAGGCACTGGCACTGATTGCGCTGGCCCAGATCGTCAATCCGGGCGCGCCCGTCCTCTATGGCGGCTTCACGTCGAATGTCGATATGCGCACCGGCTCGCCTGCTTTCGGCACGCCGGAATATGCCAAGGCGCAGATCGCCTCGGGCCAGCTTGCAAGGCGCTACGGTGTGCCGTTCCGCTCGTCCAACGTGACGGCCTCCAACGCGGTGGATGTCCAGGCCGCGTATGAAAGCGGCATGTCGCTCTGGGGCACGGTCATGGGCGGTGTCCACCTCGTCGAGCATGCGGCCGGCTGGCTGGAAGGCGGGCTGACGGCATCATTCGAAAAACTCATCCTCGATGCCGAGATGCTGCAGATGATGCGCAGTTTCCTCGATCCGATCGTGGTGGATGACGCCAGCATGGCGGTCGACACGATCGGCGAGGTCGGCCCCGGCGGCCATTTTTTCGGCACGAACCACACGCTGGAGCGCTTCGAAAACGCTTTCTACGAACCGATGCTGTCTGACTGGCGGAATTTCGAGAACTGGCAAGAAGGCGGGAGCAGGACGGGCACCGAACGTGCAAACGGGATCTGGAAGGAATTGTTGCGCACCTACGAGCAGCCCCCGCTCGACCCCGCCATCGACGAAGAACTCGAGGCCTTCGTCGCGCGGCGTAAAGACGAGATTGGGCGCCTGCAATTCTAGCCCGATAGGATGTTTCCCCGGCTTTGCCGAGGAAACTGTCAGGCTCCAGCCTGATCAATGTCCACCTCGAGGGATGCACTCCGCATGCGGCAGACGCTGCTGAAAACCATCGTTGCCATCGAGACCCGTCAGCGTGTCACGAACTCCGCTCGAAGCCAGGAAAGAAAGGCTAATCTCCTCGCGTCGCCTTCAAACGGAAGGCGACTCATTAGGATGTATCGATTGTCCGTCGTCAAATGAACTGAGATTTTTTTGGCCTTGGAAGAGTGGATTTTGCGGCTCGGTCGCGGGTTGATT
>NZ_JBQVPI010000040.1:0-32239 GCF_052438155.1 Shinella sp.
ACAACGTCAACAGCGGGGAACAAGAAAAATCAAAAAACAAACAACCAACTGAAATCAAACAACTTTCTTATTCAACAGCCCGACACACTTCCCCGAAACTTCCGGGAAAGCGGCGAGAGACAGCCAAAAATCTTGTCCGGACGGTAAAAAACATGACGAAACCGCGACGAATGCCGGTTTACCCCGGCCACGGATCCTCGCCCCTTCTCCAAGCGGTACTGCCGGGCTATGCAAAGAGGGCAATCGAGACCGGAGAAGAGCATGTCCGCCCCCTATAATGACGCCTCCTATAGAGAGGGAGCGATCTGAGCATGGTGTCGATCCTCGATACCTTGCCGCGCCTGCCGGTCCTTGAAGCGCTGCCGGCACTCGGCCCTGCGCTCTCGTCGGGCACGCGCGCCGTGCTTTCCGCGCCGCCCGGTGCGGGCAAGACGACGCTGGTGCCGCTCTTCCTTCTTGGCGAGACCTGGCGGGGCGACGGACGCATCATCCTGCTCGAGCCGCGCCGGCTTGCCGCGCGCGCCGCGGCCGGCCGCATGGCGGCACTTCTGGGCGAACGGGTCGGCGAGACCGTCGGCTATCGCATGCGGCTCGACAACCGCGTCTCGGCGCAGACACGGATAGAGGTGGTGACGGAGGGCGTTTTTGCCCGCATGATTCTCGACGATCCGGAACTGCCCGGCGTTTGCGCGGTGCTCTTCGACGAATTCCACGAGCGTTCGCTCGATGCGGATTTCGGCCTGGCGCTGGCGCTCGACGTGCAGGCGGCGCTGCGCGAGGACCTGCGCATCCTCGTCATGTCGGCGACGCTCGATGTCGCGCGGGTGTCGGCGCTGCTCGACAATCCGCCTGTCATCGTAAGCGAGGGGCGCGCATTCCCCGTCGATATCCGCTACCAGGACCGACCGGCCGGCGAGCGCATCGAGGACGGCATGACCCGCACCATCGTTACGGCGCACCGTGAAGAGAGTGGCTCGATCCTCGCCTTCCTGCCGGGACAGGCCGAGATCACCCGTACCGCCGAGCGGCTGGCGGACCGGTTCGGGCCGGAGACCACTATCGTGCCGCTCTACGGCAATCTCGGCCAGAAGGAACAGGACGCGGCGATCCGGCCGGCCCCGGCCGGCACGCGGAAAATCGTGCTGGCGACGTCGATTGCCGAAACGTCGATCACCATCGATGGTGTGCGCATCGTCATCGACAGCGGGCTGCAACGCCTGCCGGTCTTCGAGGCGGCGACCGGGATCACGCGGCTGGAGACGGTGCGCGTGTCGCGCGCCTCGGCCGACCAGCGCGCCGGGCGTGCCGGGCGAACCGAGCCCGGCATCGCCATCCGTCTCTGGCATGCCGGCCAGACGGCGGCGCTGCCCGCCTTCACGCCACCGCAGATTCTTTCCAGCGACCTGTCCGGCTTCGTGCTCGACCTCGCCCATTGGGGTGTTACCGATCCCGCAGCCCTGCGCCTCGTCGACCAGCCGCCGGTCGCGGCGCTCGAAGAGGCGCGCAATCTGCTGCGCCTGCTTGGCGCGCTCGACGCGGCTGGTGCTTTGACGCCGGCGGGAAAACGCATCCGAGACCTCGCGCTGCCGCCGCGGCTTGCAGCGATGATCCTGCATGCCTCCAAGGACGGTGAGCAGGCAGCGGCCGCCCGCCTCGCCGTGCTGCTGACGGAACAGGGGCTCGGCGGCCCGGCCGTGGATATCGAAGAGCGCCTGCGGCGTTTTGCGAACGAACGCGGAGAACGCGCGGACGCCGCGCGCCGGCTGGCGAGCCGCATGGCCGAAGGCTTTGGCAAGGCGAAGGGAGACGGGGCGAGCATGCCGGGCGCCTTGCTGCTGCATGCCTTCCCGGACCGGGTGGCCCTGCAACGGGGTGGTCGCGGTCGGTTCGTCATGGCGAACGGGCGCGGCGCAGAACTGCCGGAGACCGAGCGGCTTGCCGGTTGCGAGATGATCGTCGTCGCCGACCTGACGGGACAGGCCGGCCGCCAGCGCATTCTCGCCGCCGCCGAAATCGACCGTGCCACGGTAGAGGCCGAGCTTGCGGACAAGATCGTGCGCGAGGACCAATGCGTCTTCGACCGCGCCAGTCGGCAGGTGCGCGCCCGCCGGGTCGTTCGCCTCGGGGCGATGATTCTGGAGGAGGCGCCGCTTCCGCGGCCGAGTGGAGCGAAAGCCGCATTGGCGCTGGCCGATGGCGTTCGCCAGCTCGGCCTTCAGGCCCTGCCGTTTTCCCGCGAGGCGGCGCAATTGCGTGACCGGATCGGCTTCCTCCATCGCTCGATCGGCGAACCCTGGCCGGATACCAGCGACGACGCGCTGCTGGCGACGCTCGATACCTGGTTCGTGCCCTTCCAGGAGACGACGCGCGGCATCGACGATATCAAGTCGGCCAGCCTGCAGGACGGCCTGACGGCGCTGGTGCCCTACGCGGTCCAGCGCGATCTCGCGCGGCTGGCCCCCACCCATTTCGAGGCGCCGACCGGCCACCGCCACCCGATCCGTTATGATGGTGACGAGCCGGTGCTGGAAATCCGCGTGCAGGAGCTTTTTGGGCTGAAGCAGCATCCCGCCATTGCAGGCGGGCGGCTGCCGCTGCTGCTGGAACTGCATTCGCCGGCGCACCGCGTCATCCAGACGACGCGCGACCTGCCCGGTTTCTGGGCGGGCTCGTGGCGCGATGTCAGGGCCGACATGCGCGGGCGCTATCCGAGGCACCCCTGGCCGGAGGACCCGGCCGAGGCCATGCCGACGACGCGCGTCAAACCGCGCGGTACATAAGAGAAAGCATTCCAGTAAAAGTGTGAAGCGATCTTGCGGCCGGAATTGCGCAAGTGCTCTAGAGCCAAGAGGAAAAGATATGGCAGGGTATCAGGACATCGAGTTCGAGGGTGCCGGCCGGCGGCTGCGCCTCGAAACGCTCATTCGTCTGCGCTGGCTGGCGGTGGCGGGCCAGACGATCAGCGTCATCGTCGTCGGACTGTGGCTGGCATTCCCGCTGCCGCTGCTGCCGGCAGGCGTGCTGATCGCCCTGCTGGCGGCGGTGAACTTCTTTCTCGCCGTGCGCTTTCCCCCCGCGCACCGCCTGACGCCGGCCTCTGCCTTTCAGCTGCTTGCCTTCGACCTCTGCCAACTGACGGCGCTTCTCTTCATTACGGGCGGCCTTGCCAACCCGTTTGCGCCGCTCGTCTGCGTGCCCGTCATCATCTCGTCGTCGCTCCAGCCGATTCGTTTCAGCCTGCCGCTTGGCTTCCTGTCCTTCCTCGGCATCACCGCGCTTGCCTTCACGCCGTTCCCCCTGCCGTGGTTTCCCGGCACCCTGCTCGTCGTTCCGCCGATCCTGACGGCCGGCTTCTGGTTCGCCATCGTGTCGACCACCGCCTTCGCCGCCTTCTATTCCTACCGTGTGTCGCAGGAAGCCGCCGAGCTTTCCAATGCGCTGCAGGCGACCGAGCTCATTCTCCAGCGGGAAAAGCACCTGTCGCAGCTCGATGGCCTTGCCGCGGCTGCCGCCCATGAACTCGGCACGCCCCTTGCCACGATCAGCATCGTTGCGCGCGAGATGGAGCGCGAACTCGGCACCGACGAACGCTTCAAGGAGGACGTGCAGCTGCTGCGCAGCCAGAGCGAGCGCTGCCGCGACATCCTGCGCCGGCTGACGACGCTGTCGACGGAGGACGAGGCGCATATGCGGGTGCTGCCGCTTTCCTCGCTGCTGGAAGAGGTGCTGGCGCCGCACCGCGAATTCGGCATCCGGCTCAACCTGGTTGAAAACAACGACCGCAACGGCGAGCCGGTCGGCAACCGCAATCCCGGCATTCTCTATGGTCTCGGCAATCTCCTGGAAAACGCGGTGGACCATGCCCGCGAAGAGGTCACCATTACCGTCGACCACACGCCGGAGCGCGTGACGATCGTCATCGAGGACGACGGCGACGGTTATGCCACGGACATTCTCCAGCGCATCGGCGATCCTTATGTCACCAAGCGCCAGCGCGACGAACGGGCCGGCGGGCTCGGGCTCGGGCTGTTCATCGCCAAGACCCTGCTCGAGCGCTCCGGCGCCAAATTGACCTTCGGCAACCGCACGGGCGATCGGCCGGGTGCGCGTGTCTCGGTCGATTGGCCGCGGGCACGCATGGAGGCGAAGGCCGCGAAATGACTTTACCCGCCCAAGCTTACGGGCGATAAGCTGATCTTGATCAAGAATGGACGAAAATCGGCCTCGGAAGACGAAAATGGCAGAAAACACCGACACGCACAGCATCGCAGCAGACGATATCGGCCCGGATCCGTCGCTTCTCCTCGTCGATGACGACGCGCCCTTCCTGCGTCGCCTCGCGCGCGCCATGGAAACGCGCGGCTTTGCCGTCGATACGGCCGAGTCAGTCGCGGAGGGCATTGCCAAGGCCAAGACGAACCCGCCGAAATATGCGGTGGTCGACCTGCGCCTCGGCGACGGCAGCGGCCTCGACGTGATCGCCGCCATCCGCCAGCGCCGCGACGACACGCGCATCATCATGCTGACCGGCTACGGCAACATCGCCACCGCCGTGAACGCCGTAAAACTCGGCGCCGTCGATTATCTGGCAAAGCCCGCCGATGCCGACGACATCTTTGCCGCGCTGACGCAGCGCCCGGGCGAGCGCGTGGAACTGCCGGAAAACCCGATGTCGGCGGATCGCGTGCGCTGGGAACATATCCAGCGTGTCTATGAAATGTGCGATCGCAACGTCTCCGAGACAGCGCGCCGCCTCAACATGCACCGCCGCACGCTCCAGCGCATCCTGGCGAAACGCGCGCCCAAGTAAAAACCTGCGACGATCCGAGTTCAGGCCAGGCCAACCCGAAAATGGTCGATTCTTTTGATGCGCCGGCTGCTATGCACGGTTGAAAGCCAGGACGGTCGCCGCTACGGCAATCGTCGACGCGGCTTCCAACCTGTCCGGAGACTTCAGTGAGCGACGCATTCGGCTTCATGTTCGGTTTCTACGGCCTGCTGCTTGGTCTCGCCGTCGCCGAGGTCGTCTCCGGCTTTTCGCGTGCCTATGACGAACGCAGCACGCGCCGGATCGGCATCGTCGCACCGCTGTTCGGCACGTTGCTTCTCGTCGATCTCATCACCTTCTGGATGAACGCCTGGGCCTATCGTGAGCTTCCCGACGTCAGCTATCTGGCTGCGCTCGCCGTGGCGATGGTCGCCCTGCTCTATTATTTCGCCGCCACCCAGGTCTTCCCGAAAGCCACCGAGAAGGACACGCTGGACAACCACATCATGGAACACCGGCCCGTGGTGGTGTTCTGCGTGCTGGCCAGCAACCTCATCACCCAGGTCCCGAATGCGATCTCTGCCGTCACCACGCCATGGTCGCCATCGGACATCGCGCTCTGGGCCGGCCTCAACATGATCTATTATGTGCTTCTTGGCACGGCTGCACTGGCGAAGAGCAAGACGGTCGTCTGCGTGGTCGTTGCCGTGGCCATTCTGTATGTCACCGGCGCAACGGCGATTTTCGCCTAAGCCGGTTCGTCCCGTCGTCCGGAGACGATGGCCGAGATATCCGGCCCGTCCTGCCGCCCGTCCATCGAAAACTCGGCAAGCAGCAGCCTCCCCGCGGCAACGCGGGCAAAGGCGAAGGTCACGGATTTGCGTGTCGGCGCTGGCAGCTTGTGTTCCGGCGCGTCGCGGATAACGTGCGCGCCATAACCATCGGAGAGGATCAGGCCGCAGTCTTCCGGGAAGATGTCGAGCGGCACCTCTTTATGGGTGGCGAAGAACAACCGGTCGCAATGGCGGCGGTAGTCCGGCCATTTGCGATCCACCTTGAAATCCTCGATCGACGTCTTGATCTCGATGATCCAGATCTCGCCCTTGTCCGACAGGCTGATCAGATCGGCGCGCCGGCCGCTCGCCAGCGTCAGTTCGGGCAGCACCGCATGGCGCATCTCGGCCAGCATGCGCTGCACGCCACGGCGCACCATCATGGCACGGTCGGACTGGCGGCCGTCGATCAGCGGATTGTCGTTGTGGAGCGATACGATCGTCATGTGGGTCAACCTCGGCGAATCGCATTTTACCGCGAAACGGTTCGCCGGCCGGGGAAAAGTTAAGGCGAGGGGCTGATTCGCAAGCGATGAAGGGTTTCATTAACCGCGCGGCACGGTTCCTGTGCGGCTTCGATGCGGGCGTAGAGCAAGGGCATTGAACGGCGCGCGCAGGCATGCTTGGCATGGCTGGGGCGCGGTGAAAGCAGCAGGTTCCGGGCATTGTTGTTGCAAAAAAACAATCCGCCGGCTTTTTGCTTTGGCTTTAGCCCACGCCGGAGCACGCAGACTTGCATTGACTGGCTTAATCGAAAATAAACCATAATCAATGAAAGCTCCGCGTCTCGGAACTTCTTAATTCCTTTTTCCAAGAGAATCACATGCGCTTCCGCAATGCCCTCCTCCTGTGCGGCCTCGCAGCGGCCGTCACGCTCGCCGGTTGCTCTTATTCCTCCCCGTCCCTTCCGGGCCAAAAGGTGGCGACAAATGCCATCTTCACATCGGAATATGGCCCTGTTGAGGACAATGGCTATGCTCTCCCGGCAATCCCGATCAGCAAGGTGAACGAGAAGTTCCACCGCCAGATCGTCGACTACGCCACCAAGGAAAAGCCCGGCACGATCGTCGTCAACACGCCGAACCGCTTCCTCTATTACGTGCTGCCCGGCGGCAAGGCCGTGCGCTACGGCATCGGCGTCGGCAAGTCGGGCTTTGCCTGGCAGGGCGAGGCCTACATCGCCTGGAAGCAGGAATGGCCGAACTGGCATCCGCCGCAGGAAATGGCCGACCGCAAGCCGGAAGTCGCCCGCTACGTCAAGGACGGCATGGGCCCGGGCCTGAAAAACCCGCTCGGGGCGCGCGCGCTCTACCTCTTCAATGAGAAGGGCCAGGACACGCTGTTCCGCCTGCACGGCACGCCGGAATGGGCTTCCATCGGCACGGCCGCATCGTCGGGCTGCATCCGCCTGATGAACCAGGACATCATCGATCTCTACAAGCGCGTCCGCCCCGGCCAGGGCGCCCGCGTCGTCGTCCAGCAGTAAGCGGACGCCACTTTTCAAACAAAGAAGCCGCCGGAGTGATCCGGCGGCTTCTTTCGTTTGTGCTTTGCATGGCCACCTTGATGGGCACCACGCTCACCTCCCCACCCAACGTCATCCTCGGCCTTGAGCCGAGGATCCACCGCCTCGCCCGGAGCGTGGATGGTCAGGTCAAGCCCGACCATGACGGCGAAGAGGTGTGCGGCCCTTGTCGGCAAGCCGAGCTGCCGGATTGCTTCGGCAGCTTCTTGTTATCAGGCGCTGGCCGCCTTCAGTTCCAGCCGGCGGCGATGCAGAACCGGTTCGGTATAACCGTTCGGCTGCTCGCGGCCCTTGAGCACGAGGTCGAGCGCGGCCTGATAGGCAATCGAACCATCGAAATTGCCGGCCATCTTCTGATAAAGCGGGTCGCCTGCATTCTGCCCGTCGACCACCGCCGCCATGCGCTGCATGGTCTCGACGATCTGCGCCTCCGTCACCACGCCGTGGTGCAGCCAGTTCGCCATGTGCTGGGCGGAGATGCGCAGCGTCGCGCGATCTTCCATCAGGCCGACATTGTTGATGTCCGGCACCTTGGAGCAGCCGACGCCCTGGTCTACCCAGCGCACGACGTAGCCCAAAATACCCTGCGCATTGTTATCAAGCTCGCGCTGGATTTCCTCCGGCGTCCAGTTCGGCCGAACGGCAACCGGCACCGACAGGATATCCGAGAGCTTTGCCCGTGGGCGCGAACGCAGGGCTGCCTGCACCTCGGCGACATTGACCTTGTGGTAATGCGTGGCATGCAGCGTCGCTGCCGTCGGCGAGGGAACCCAGGCGGTGTTGGCGCCGGCCTTCGGATGCGCGATCTTCTGCTCCAGCATGGCAGCCATCAGGTCGGGCATGGCCCACATGCCCTTGCCGATCTGCGCATGGCCGGACAGGCCGCATTCCAGGCCGATATCGACATTCCAGTTCTCATAGGCCGCAATCCACGCGGCCTGCTTCATGTCGCCCTTGCGGATCATCGGGCCCGCTTCCATCGAGGTGTGGATCTCGTCGCCGGTGCGGTCGAGGAAGCCGGTATTGATGAAGACGACGCGCTCCTTGGCAGCGCGGATCGCTTCCTTGAGGTTGACCGTCGTGCGGCGCTCCTCATCCATGATGCCCATCTTCATGGTGTTGGGCGCCATGCCGACGGCGGCCTCGACGCGTCCGAACAGTTTTGACGCGAAGGCGACCTCTTCCGGCCCGTGCATCTTCGGCTTGACGACATACATCGAGCCTTCGCGCGAATTCTTGCGGCGACCGTTCGGGCCGACGTCGTGCAGCGCGATGAGTGCTGTCACCACGGCGTCCATGATGCCTTCCGGCACCTCGTTTCCTTCACGATCGCGGATCGCCGGATTGGTCATCAGGTGGCCGACATTGCGCACCAGCATCAGCGAACGCGCCGCAAGCGAAACGGTCGATCCGTCCGGCGCGGTGTATTCGCGGTCGGGGTTGAGCCGGCGCGTGATCGTCTTGCCGCCCTTCTCGACCTCTTCGGAAAGATCGCCCTTCATCAGGCCGAGCCAGTTGCGGTAGACGGCGACCTTGTCCTCGGCATCGACGGCGGCGATGGAGTCTTCGCAGTCCATGATCGTGGTCAGCGCCGATTCGATGATCAGGTCGGAAATATGCGCCGCATCGTCCTTGCCGGTCGGCGTCGTGGCATCGATGCGGATGTCGACATGCAGGCCGTTGTTGCGCAACAGGAGGCGCGTCGGTGCGGAGGCTTCGCCGAGATAACCGGCGAACTTCGCCTCGTCCGCAAGACCCGTTTTGCCGCCACCGGTCAGCGCGACGACGAGCTTTCCACCCTCGACGGAAAGACCCGCCGCATCACGCCAGGAAGCGCCGGCAAGCGGCACGCTGTCATCGAGAAAACCGCGCGCCCAGGCAATCACCTTTGCGCCGCGCTTCGGATTATAACCCTTGCCCTTTTCCGCGCCGTCGGCCTCCGGGATCGCGTCCGTGCCGTAAAGCGCGTCATAGAGCGAACCCCAGCGCGCATTGGCGGCATTCAGTGCATAACGCGCATTCATGACCGGCACGACGAGTTGCGGGCCGGCGAGGCTGGCAATTTCCGCGTCAACATTGTCCGTCGTCACCGAAAAATCGCCGCCCTCCGGCAGCAGGTAGCCGATCTCGCGCAGAAACGCCTCATAGGCCGCCATGTCCACCGGCGCGCCGTTTGCGCGATACCAGGCGTCGATCTTTTCCTGCAACGCATCGCGCTTGGCGAGCAGCGCGCGGTTTTCCGGCGCAAGGTCGTGCACGATGGCGGAGAAATCGGCAAAAAAGCGCTCGGCGTCCACGCCGGTGCCGGGAAGCGCCTCCGCGACGATAAAGTCATAAAGGGCGCTGTCGATCGAAAGACCGGCTTTATCGGTAAAAGTCATCTGAAAAGGCTCCGAATGGCGGGACGAAGGGGGAGTATCCCGAATGCTGTCACTTTCCGGAGCTTTCCTTCATAGTCAATTCGGCAAAGGCATAAAGAATTTATTCCGCTACGGATAAAATCGTACTTATGCCTCGTCCGCAATGCGCGGCCGGCCGCTTGCCGTGGCGGTAAAGCGCGCCTCCATGAGCTTGCGGCGGCCTTCCACCTCGGGTGCGTCGATCTCTTCCGACAGCGTCACGACCGGTTCGTCCGCACCATTGGCCCGGGCGGAAGTTAGCGCCGCTGCCACCGCCCGCTCCTTGGCCAGCGAGAAGGCTGCCGCCTCGTCGATCAGGCGCACGCTATCACCCGCACCATTGACGATGAAGATGCCCTCCTCCGGCATGGTCACGAAGACCGTGACCGCCGCGCGCACCTGGCCGACGACCGCGCCGACGGCATTGGCCACGCCGGCATCGGCCGGAATGAACGATTCGGCACCCAGCATATCGGCGATATCAGGATAATAGACCGGCGCCGACGCCCCGAGGCCGACGAGTGGCCGGTCGAGCGCTACGCGAAATTTCACGATGCCCGGCACGCGGTGAAGCGCGCGGTCGATGGAAATCGAATTGGCCGGATCGAGCGAGCCCACACTGTCGTCGGCAAGGCAGGCGGAGAGAATGACGTCCGCCGACTGGCGGGTCAGTCGATCGACGATGAGACGCGCCAGCACTTGCGGGCTTTCGGCGATCGGCCGGCCGGTGCCGTCCTTGGTGCGGGCAGCCAGTTCCAGCCCGAGGCGGGCGGCAACGGCATCCCATTGGCCCTGCCCGCCGAGCACATGCATGGCATCCGACGGCGTGATGCCAACAAGATGCACGAGGCCACGGGCGACCAGACGGTCGAGCGTCGCCTTCTGCAGTGTGGTGACGAGCAGACCATCAAGTGGCAGTGGCACCGCGCCGATCTTTTCGTAAAGCGCCTGTTCCTGCGGCTGTAGCCCGCTGGCAAGCCGCTCCGGCACGCCGGTGCGCACGGCAAAACGACCATCATGACGCCCGACATGCGCCGTGCGGATCTGGCGTTCGAGCACGGGCACAATAGCGTCCGGATGCAGCGCCGAGGCAAGGCTGAGCGGCAGGAAACGACGCGGCCCGAGATCGATCTTCGCCTTCAGGCCGCGATCATTGATGCGCACCTCCGAATCACCACCGAGCCCGAAGGTCCGCATGGCGACGGCCTCGACCATGGTGCGGTAGCCGCCGACAACCGCGCCCTCCGCATCGAGCTTCGGCCGGCCGCCGTCGAGCACCGCGACATCCGTCGTTGTGCCGCCAATGTCGGAGACGACGGCATTGTCGAGACCGGTCAGGTGGCGTGCGCCGACAAGGCTTGCCGCCGGGCCGGAGAGAATGGTTTCAATCGGGCGAAGCCGCGCCTCGGCAGCCGAGATCAGCGCGCCGTCGCCGCGCACCACCATCATCGGCACATGGATGCCACGGCGCGTAAGATAGTCTTCGCAGGCGCCGATCAGCCTGTCGATCATCGAGACGAGGCGGGCGTTGAGCAGCGTCGTCAGCGCGCGGCGCGGGCCGCCGAGCTTGGAGGACAGTTCGTGGCTGCAGGTCACCGGCAGGTGCGAGACCTCGCGGATACGGTCACGCACCCGCTGCTCGTGCGCCGGGTTGCGCACGGCGAAATAGCCGGCGACGGCGAATGAGGACACGGTTTGCGACAGGATCGGCAGGGCCTCGTCCAGCGCCGTCATATCGAGCGGCGTCTCGTTGCCATGCACGTTGTGGCCGCCGGGCAGGAACAGCACCGGATCATTGCCCAGCGCATCGGCAAGCCCGTCCCGCTTCAGGTCTTCCGGGCCGAAACCGATCATCACCAGTCCGGCGCGGCCGCCCTGCCCCTCAACCAGCGCATTGGTTGCGAGCGTCGTCGACAGTGAGACCAGGCCAATGGCGGAAACCGCGGCTTTCGCCTGCTCAAGTACGGCTTCGACCGCCCCCGAAATGCCGACCGAAAGATCGTGGCGGGTGGTGAGCGACTTGGCGCGGGCCACCACGCCGTGGGTTTCGCTGTAGAGGACGGCATCCGTATAGGTGCCGCCGGTATCGATGCCGAGTAACAAATGATCTGCCACGAGAATTCTTCCGGACTGCCTGCCGTCTTGTTCAAAACAGCACTGGCTCTTTTCAAAGCGGGTCTGGAATGGTGTTATTGCATGTCCAAGTCGATTGCCACCATCCCGCCGGCGACATCAGGTGAAAGAACGAGGAGTCCATCCAGTGATCGATCTCTCCATCAGAAGGCCGCTTCTGGCCGCCCTTCTTCTCGGCACGTCCCTTCTTGCCGGCAGCCTGCCCGCTAAGGCCCAGGAAGAAGGCGAGGAGCAATACCAGGCGCAAATCCCGGACGTAACGATCTACAAGGCGATGCTGGATGCCAACAAGCAGACCGGCTGGGTGCAGTTCCGCGAGTTCGCCGACCAGCAGCTCATCTATTTCACGGCCTTGCAGACCATGCATTGCCGGCTGAAGGAGGTGCGTTACTCGATCAATTCCGACGCGCTCGACAAGACGTTCCCGATGGCGGCATGCGATCCGGAACTGCCCTTCAACCTGCCGTCGGACGACAGCCAGAACTGGCTCTATCTCAACCTGAAGCCGGGCGAGGCGCAGACGATCGCCGTCCAGGCGGTGTGGGATGATGGTAGCGGCAGCGAAATCGTCGTCTACCAGCCCTGCAAGAACCCGGAAGCGACCTGCGCCTCGATCAAGACGATCAAGAAATCGAAGAAGCGGGCCGACGAGCCGTCACCCGCAACGCCAATCCGTTAGCCGGCTGCGTCGTCAGGCGCTGCACCGGCCAGGGGCGTGTCGTCTCGGTCATGTCGAAGCGGAAGCGGTGCATCAGCACGCCAAGTGCGATGATCGCCTCCTGCATGGCGAAGGTCGCGCCGATGCAGATGCGCGGACCTGCGCCGAAGGGCAGGTACTGGAAACGGTGGATGGCATCGCGGTTTTCCGGCAGGAAGCGTTCGGGCATATAGGCGCGCGGCTTCTGCCAGAGGAGCGCATGGCGATGCAGCGTCCAGGGCATGACGAGGATGGTCACGTTCTTCGGAATCTCCACCCGTTCGCCGGACGGGCTCGTCCAGACGTCGTCGGCGATCGCCTCGCGGTTGATCGAGGGTGCCGGCGGATAAAGCCGCATCGCCTCCTCAAAGGCGGCGCGCGTCCACGGCATCAGGTCGAGCCATTCGACGGGATCGGCGCCACTTGCCAGCACCCGGTCGATTTCCTCTTCCATCGCCTCGCGCACGTGGGGGCTGTTGGCCACGCAATATAGCGTCCAGGCGAGCGCCCGCGCCGTCGTCTCGTGGCCGGCGCCGATGAAGGTCAGGATATTGTCCTCCACCTCCTCCATGGTCAGCCCCTCCGGCCCGGCCGCGCGAAGCAGCAGGGTCAGAAAGTCGTTCGGCGCTTCGTCCGCAGCGCTTTCCATGCGCTTCTGGCGCAATGCCATCGTGTCACGCACGATCTTGCGGAACTTTCCCAAGACCTTCAGCCCGCCGATCCGCGTGACGCGCGGCACCCAGGCCGGCGCGCGCAAAAGGTCCATCGGGTCGACACGGCCCATGGAGTGCAGCAGGTCATCCACGTCATCGGCGAAATTGTTGGAGGAGGTGACGATCTCACCGGAAAACAGCGTCTCGGACAGGATGGCGAAGGCGAGCTCCGTCATGTCGTTGCCGATATCGAAGGCCGCACCGTCGGCGCCCTCGTATTTCTGCGCGTAAAGCTCCGACTGCGCCAGCATCTGGCTGGCAAAGCCCTTGGCGTGGCGCGGCGTGAAGATTGGCGCAACGGCCTTGCGCGAGCGGCGCCAGACCGCGCCCTCCGCCGTCAACAACCCGTCACGCAGGATCGGCCGCAGCACAAGCTGGCGCACCACCGCCATCTTGTAGTTGGCGACATTGTCGACGAGCAGATATTTGATGAGGCCGGGATCGTTGACGATCAGCGTCTTCTCGCCAAAAAAACTCGTCATGATCCAGGGCAGCGTATAGGAGGGCTCGCCCCACAGCTCCAGCGGATTGCGGAACACCGTGCGGATGATCTCGAGCTTCGACGGCGGCACCGTGCGCGGGATCGGCGCCGGCGGTTCGAACGGCTCGGGACGCACGTCCATTGTCGGGCTCCTTTTATCGGCTGACCTGAAGACTGGGCCGATATAGAGGCGGAAGTTAGAGCAATTCCAGCAAACTGCGTAGCGGTTTTGCACCCCGCGACATGCGGAAAATCAGAGCAGGGACCGAAGTTCCGCCAGCTTGTCGTTCACCAGCCAGCCGTAATAGTTTTCTTCCGGCCAGGTCACCTCGCCGGCAGCGCGGCGGGCGGCGAAGGCGCTAGCGCGGGCGTCCGGGTTGCCGATATTGTAGAGGGTTGCCGTAACACCCGGGTTTTTCGAGATATCGACACCGGCGATCTTCTTGTAGGCGTCGATCGAGCGGCGGATCGAGGCTGCCATGTAGGCAAGCGAGATATCCGGATCCATGATCGCCTTGTAGACGCCGGCGGCATCCGCCTCGTCGAGCCGGTCGTAGCCGGAAATGCGGGCCACATCGTCCGTCAGCGTCAGCGCCGTCAGCGGATTGATCTGGCCGAGGCCAAAGGTCTGGCCGGCATAGAAGGGCTGGAAGAACACCGCGCTGAAGCGGTTGTTCGGGAAGGACGTGCCGCCGACCGTGCGGCCCTTGAACGACCGGTTCCAGACCTGCTCGCGGCAGGTCCACAGCCCGTAGGAGCCCTTCTTGCTGGCGCATTGCGCAAATTCCGGCCGATCGACGAAATCCGCGACCGATTCCCCGTCATAGGCAAAGCGGAAGCTGCCCGTATAGGACGCCGCCTTCACATAGTAGCTCTGCAGCCGGTCATAGGCGTCGACATTGTAGGTGTGCTCGCCGACGATCGCGCCGACCATGTGGATCGGGTCGATGCCGTATTTGCCGGCAGTTGACTTGATCTTGCCGGTGAGCTCGCGATCGGTGGCGAGAAGATCGCGCACCTTCTCGTATTTCGCGTCGAAGGAGGTTTTTCCGGCCTTCGTGCGGCGCACGGAAGCCCCCGGGATGTTCGGCTGCTCGGCATTGATATTGCCGGCGGGCACCACGTCGATGGCCAATGCCACGGTCTGGCTCTGGACAAAAAGGGCGGCTGCGAGGGCAAACACAGGGATCAGCTGTCGCACGATTGCGGTTCCGTCTTCTGATGATGTCGGCGAATGGCGAGACCGATGGAAGAGAAACATGTCGGAATGATGCCAAAACGTGGCAATGACCTAGGCCGCGATGCCCTTGCTGTCGAGGCCCCTTCCCGTCAAAAACCCGGCACCGGCGGTCGCGAAGGCGACCACCGGTGCGGAAACGTCACAGGATGTAGCGCGACAGGTCCGTATTGGCCGCAAGCGCCCCGACATGCTTGCGGACATACTCGGCGTCGATGACCAGCTTGTTGCCCGGCTTGTCCGGGGCCTCGAAGGAGATCTCGTCGAGCACCCGCTCCATCACCGTCTGGAGACGCCGTGCACCGATATTTTCCACGCTGGAGTTCAACTGCACCGCCACGTCGGCCAGCGCATCGAGCGCGTCCTCGGTGAAGTCGAGGTCGACGCTTTCCGTCAGCATCAGCGCCTTGTACTGGCGGATGAGGCTCGCCTCGGTCTCCGTCAGGATGCGGCGGAAGTCCTGCTTGGTCAGCGCCTTCAACTCGACGCGGATCGGCAGGCGGCCCTGAAGCTCCGGCAGCAGGTCCGACGGCTTCGAGACATGGAAGGCGCCGGAGGCGATGAACAGGATATGGTCCGTCTTCACCGGCCCGTACTTCGTCGCAACCGTCGTGCCCTCGACGAGCGGCAGCAGGTCGCGCTGCACGCCTTCGCGGGACACGCCCGCCCCCATGCCGCCATCGCGTGCGGCGATCTTGTCGATCTCGTCGATGAAGACGATGCCATCATTCTCGGCCGAGTGGACCGCCTCGCGCTGGATCTGCTCCATGTCGAGCAGCTTGTCGGATTCGTCGTCGATCAGGATCTTGTAGCTTTGCTTGACCGTCGTCTTCACCTTCTTGCTGCGACCGCCCATCGCCTTGCCGAACATTTCCGACAGGTTCAGCACGCCGATATTGGCGCCCGGCATGCCGGGGATTTCAAAACCGCCGGGCATGCCGCCGCCGGTATCGGCAACGTCGACCTCGATTTCCTTGTCGTCGAGCTCGTTGTTGCGCAGCTTTTTACGGAAGCTGTCACGCGTCGCCGGCGAGGCGGTGGCGCCGACCAGCGCGTCGAGCACCCGTTCCTCGGCATTGGCATGGGCCTTGGCCGTCACCTCGGCGCGCTTCTTTTCGCGCACCAGGCCGATGCCGACCTCGACGAGGTCGCGCACGATCTGCTCGACATCACGGCCGACATAGCCGACCTCGGTGAACTTGGTCGCCTCGACCTTGACGAAGGGCGCGCCGGCGAGCTTTGCCAGGCGGCGGGAAATCTCGGTCTTGCCGACGCCGGTCGGGCCGATCATCAGGATGTTCTTCGGCATCACCTCGTCGCGCAGGTCCGGCTCCAGCTGGTGCCGGCGCCAGCGGTTGCGAAGCGCAATCGCCACGGCGCGCTTGGCGTCGTGCTGGCCGATAATGTAGCGGTCGAGTTCGGAGACGATCTCGCGGGGGGAAAAGTTGGTCATGATATCTCGTTCGCTTTCGGGTCGAATTGCAGGATCAGCACGTCATCGCCGGTGCGACCTTCGAGTTCGGGCACTGGCCGGAAGCCGGCTTTCGAATAGGCACGAACCGCACGGGCGTTGGCGGGATCGGGGTCGATGATGATGGTCTCATGGCCGAGGCCGCGAAGATAGGCGACGAAGGCGGCAAGCGCTGCGGAGCCGATTCCCGTCGAGACCTTGTCGGCCACGCCGATCGACAGATCGACGCCGACGGTCTCCGGCGGTAGCTCCACGAGCCAGGGATTGTCCTTCGTCCAGTCGTCGTTCTGGTGATGGCCGAGAAACCAATATTGAATATAGCCGACCGGCTCCCGGTCGAGTGTGATGAGGAAGGGACGGGTCGTGTCCCTGCCCTCCACCATGTCGCGGATGAAGCCGATTTCCTCGTCCGGATCTCCCCACCATTCCCGCACATGCGGCGCATTCAGCCACGCGAGAATCAGCGGGTAATGCCCCTCTCCCACCGGAGAAAAGCCGATCCGGGCGGGATCAAGCGGCATCCAGCGTCTCCACCACGACATTGTGGTTGGTGTAGACGCAGATGTCGCCGGCAATCTGCATGGCGCGCCGCGCGATGTCCTCGGCCGATTTGTCCGTATCCATCAGCGCACGGGCAGCCGCATAGGCATAATTGCCGCCCGAACCGATCGCCATGGTGCCGTGTTCCGGCTCCAGCACGTCGCCATTGCCGGTCAGCGCCAGCGTGACGGACTTGTCGGCGACCAGCATCATCGCCTCGAGCCGGCGCAGATAACGGTCGGTCCGCCAGTCCTTGGCAAGCTCCACGGCGGCGCGCATCAACTGGTCGGGATATTGTTCGAGCTTGGATTCCAGCCGTTCGAGCAGCGTGAAGGCGTCGGCCGTGGCGCCGGCAAAGCCGGCGATCACGTCGCCCTTGCCAAGCCGGCGGACCTTGCGCGCATTGCCCTTCATCACCGTCTGGCCAAGGCTCACCTGGCCGTCGCCCGCGATCACCACCTTGCCGTCCTTGCGAACGGTGATGATCGTCGTGGCGTGCATGGAAGCGTAGGGGTTGTGTTCACTCATCAGCGCACCTTCGAAAACCCGGCATCCCGGGCATGGCACCGCCATCGAGGCGGCCTCGTTGTCTCCTATGTAAGCGGCGTTTCGACAATTGCAAATGGCAGGCGGATAGGACCTGACGCGGTGCCGGTACGTGGCCCGCACCGAAGCGCGAGCGCCATCCGCCCCAAAAATAAACCTTGCTTTCTCCGCGCGATAGGCAGGTTATGGTCGTCCATCAACACGAGGGAGACGGCTATGGCCAAGGGTCAGGTACGAGGCAACAAGGAAACGCGAAAACCGAAAAAGGAGAAGGGTGTCGAGAAAGCCGCCGCCCCCACGCTCGGTTCGCAGGTCAAGAACAGCGAGAGCTCGACGAAGAAGAAGTGAGGAACCGGCAGCGGGATTGCTGAACAAAGTCCCGCAGCCCCTCCCTCCGTCATCCTCGGGCTTGCCCCGAGGATTCATGCCTCCTCACCGCAGCTTGTGGGTCCTCGGGTCGAGCCCGAGGATGACGGGGAGAGCATGGCGAGGGTTTACCAAAACAATGGGCGTCAATCCAGGCCCATCCCGTTTTTTGCACCCCCCGATTTTCCCCACCCCAAAAACCGCCTGTATCCTGAACCTCCTTCCGCCGCCGGACGGATCGCGTAACGTGTCAATGCGGGCGGGAGGAGGCGCTTTCGATTCCTGCCGAAACGTACGGCGGGGACGAAAGAGGCGTGGAGCGCCGTGGTGACCAAAAGCCTTTTCCCGTGTCTTACGGAATCTGGCCGATGGAAACTGCGGCGGGCGAGGCTTCCCCCTTCCCCGGGTCGCGGGGTCGGCTTGGGTCCGCCATGCAAGCAGAGTGGCAGCGCATGTCCCCGAAAAGCGCGTAAGCGGTTTTCGGAAAAGGCATATGCGCCAACTCACTGCGCAGCGAAGCCTTGCCATGCCTGAAGGAGGACAAGACCGCCTCCGAAGAACGCCTGGGCCGCGCGAAAGCGAAGCCACCAAATCACCTTTCCCAGAGGCAACGCTTTCGCGCGGTTCTCCGGACTGGTTTCGTCAACCCGAGGACAACCGGCGGGCCGTTTCGGCATGCACTGAGAAACCTCTACAGACTGGCGTTTTCCATGGAGCCCTGTTAAGGAGCGGCGATAAAATTACCGGAGACTGCAATGAGCCGCACAGCCAGCGTTTCGCGCAAGACGAACGAGACCTCCGTTTCGGTCACCGTCGACATCGATGGCACCGGCGCGTCGACCATTTCGACGGGCGTGGGCTTCTTCGATCATATGCTCGACCAGCTGTCGCGCCATTCGCTGATCGACATGCAGATCAAGACCGACGGCGACCTGCATGTCGACGACCACCACACGGTGGAAGACACCGGCATCGCCATCGGCCAGGCCCTAGCCAAGGCGCTCGGCGACCGTCGCGGCATCACGCGGTATGCCTCGCTCGACCTTGCCATGGACGAGACGATGACGCGCGCCGCGGTCGATGTGTCCGGCCGCCCCTTCCTCGTCTGGAACGTCAATTTCTCGGCGCCGAAGATCGGCACCTTCGACACCGAACTGGTGCGCGAATTCTTCAACGCGCTCGCCCAGCACGCCGGCATCACACTGCATATCCAGAACATCTACGGCGCCAACAACCATCATATCTCGGAGACATGCTTCAAGGCTGTCGCGCGCGTGCTGCGCACCGCGACCGAGATTGACCCCCGCCAGGCGGGCCGCGTTCCCTCGACGAAGGGTTCGCTGGCCTGATTGGCCCATCTGGAGGCCTGTCGATGGCCACATTCCTTGTTCTGATACCGCCGGGCGCAAAATCCCAGGACGAAAAGGCCCGGATCATCCGCGACCGTTTTTCGTGGCTCGCCTTCATCGTTCCGGTCGTCTGGCTGCTCTGGCATCGCGCCTGGCTTGCCGCAGCCCTCGCCTTCGCCGTGCAGTCGCTCGGTTCGATGATCGGCGACCATCCGGTCTTCGGCCTTGCCGGCCTCGGCGTCTCGCTTGCCACCGGCCTCCTCGTCGCACTTGAAGGCCCGTCGATGGTCGTCGCCTCGCTGGAGCGCAAGGGCTGGACGGTCGATGCGGTGATATCGGCCGACGACCGTGCAACGGCGGAAGAGATTTACTACATGGAAAACCAGACCGGCGACGCGCCGGCGCCGGAAAGCGCCCGCCCCGTCCTGCCGGCATCCGAAACATCCGCGCGCCGGCACGCTCCCATGCTTGGCCTCGTGGGTTTCCAGGAAGGACGCTGACATGCGTGTAGCCATCATCGACTACGGCTCGGGCAACCTGCGCTCGGCCACCAAGGCGTTCGAACGCGCCGCC
This sequence comes from Shinella sp., assembly GCF_052438155.1. Classification (NCBI taxonomy): domain Bacteria; kingdom Pseudomonadati; phylum Pseudomonadota; class Alphaproteobacteria; order Hyphomicrobiales; family Rhizobiaceae; genus Shinella; species Shinella sp. Next base: position 19,632 of record NZ_JBQVPI010000040.1, read on the forward strand.
CGTGAGGCCGGCATCGACGCCGAAATCGACCTGACGGACAAGGCCGACCGCGTCGCCACCGCCGATCGCATCGTGCTGCCCGGTGTGGGCGCCTATGCCGATTGTCGCCGCGGCCTCGATGCCGTGCCCGGCATGGTGGAAGCGCTGCGCGATGTCGTCGAGGCGAAGGCCCGTCCCTTCCTCGGCGTCTGCGTCGGCATGCAGCTCATGTCGTCGCGCGGGCTCGAAAAGACCACGACCGAGGGCCTCGGCTGGATCAAGGGCGACGTCGTTCTGATGACGCCCAGCGATCCGGAGCTGAAGATCCCGCAGATCGGCTGGAATACGCTGGACCTCCAGCGCCGGCATCCGCTTTTCGAGGGCATTGCCACCGGGGAGGCCGGCCTGCACGCCTATTTCGTGCACTCCTACCATCTCGCCGCGGAAAACCCGGGCGATGTGGTCGCGACGGTCGACTACGGCGGCGCGATGACCGCCTTCGTCGCCAGCGGCAACAAGGCCGGCGCGCAGTTCCATCCGGAAAAGAGCCAGACGCTCGGCCTCGCCCTCATCACCAATTTCCTGCGCTGGAAGCCCTGATATGATCCTCTTTCCCGCCATCGACCTGAAAGACGGCCAGTGCGTTCGCCTCAAGCTCGGCGACATGGACCAGGCCACCGTCTACAATCCCGACCCGGCCGCGCAGGCGAAAGCCTTCGAGGACCAGGGCTTTGAATGGCTGCATGTCGTCGATCTCAACGGCGCCTTCGCGGGGGAAAGCGTCAACGGCGCTGCCGTCGATGCCATCCTGAAGGCGACGAAGAACCCGGTGCAGCTCGGCGGCGGTATCCGCACGCTGGACCATATCGAAAACTGGCTGTCGCGCGGCCTCTCGCGCGTCATTCTCGGCACGATCGCCGTGCGTGACCCGGCGCTCGTCATCGAAGCCTGCAAGAAATTCCCCGGCAAGGTCGCCGTCGGCATCGACGCCAAGGGCGGGAAGGTGGCCGTCGAGGGCTGGGCGGAAGCCTCCGAACTTGGCGTGATCGAGCTCGCAAAGAAGTTCGAAGGCGCCGGCGTTGCCGCGATCATCTACACCGACATCGACCGCGACGGCATTCTGGCCGGCATCAACTGGGCCTCGACGCTGGAGCTCGCCGATGCCGTCTCCATCCCCGTCATCGCCTCGGGCGGCCTCGCCTCGATGGACGACATCCACCGTCTCGTCGCCCCCGACGCACAAAAGCTGGAAGGCGCGATCTCCGGCCGCGCGCTCTATGATGGCCGCATCGATCCCACGGAAGCGCTCAGCGTGATCCGTGGCGCGAAAGGACGTGCCGCATGACCCTCAAGGCCCGCGTCATACCCTGCCTCGACGTGAAGGACGGCCGCGTCGTGAAGGGCGTCAGCTTCGTCAATCTGGTCGATGCCGGCGATCCGGTGGAATCGGCGCGCGCCTATGACGCCGCCGGCGCCGACGAACTCTGCTTCCTCGACATCACCGCCTCCTCCGAAAATCGCGATACGATCTTCGACGTCGTGGCGCGCACGGCCGAGCACTGCTTCATGCCGCTCACCGTTGGCGGCGGCGTGCGGGCGGTGGCGGATATCCGCAAGCTCCTGCTCGCTGGCGCCGACAAGGTCGCGATCAATTCTGCTGCCGTCACCAATCCGGATTTCGTCGCCGAGGCGGCCGACAAGTTCGGCAACCAGTGCATCGTCGTGTCGATCGACTCGAAAAAAGTCTCCGCCGAAGGCGAAGAGGACCGCTGGGAAATTTTTACCCATGGTGGCCGCAAGGCGACCGGCATCGACGCCGTTGCCTTCGCCGAAAAGATGGTGGAGCGTGGCGCCGGCGAACTGCTGCTCACCTCCATGGACCGCGACGGCCAGAAGGGCGGTTATGACATCGCGCTGACCCGCACCATCGCCGACCGCGTTTCGGTGCCAGTCATCGCCTCCGGCGGTGTCGGCAATCTCGACCACCTCGTGGAAGGCGTGCGTGACGGGCATGCGACTGCGGTGCTGGCCGCCTCGATCTTCCACTTCGGCACCTATACCGTTGGCGAGGCCAAGCGCTATATGGCCGAGCATGGCATTGCCATGCGGCTCGACTGAGGAGGGACGAATGAGCACCTTCACCCTTGCCGATCTGGAACAGATCGTCGATGCCCGCGCCAAGGCCGATCCGGCGGAAAGCTGGACGGCCAAGCTCGTTGCGGCCGGGCAGCAGAAAGCGGCAAAAAAGCTCGGCGAAGAGGCTGTCGAGACCGTTATTGCGGCGATCGAAGGCGAAAAGGCCGCTCTGACGAGTGAATCAGCCGATTTGCTCTATCATCTGATGGTCGTATTGAAAATCGGTGGCGTACCGTTACAAGATGTCATGGCGGAATTGGCCCGACGTACGGGCCAGTCCGGCCTAGCAGAGAAGGCCAGCCGGCAGAGTTGATGATCCAGGCAGCGCTCGACAAGGACCAGGCGGATATTCCGGACGATTTCGGCAACCGCGACTATTCTCCCTACCGCTTCTTCTCGGCAGAGGAATGGGCGCATTTCCGGGCCGATACCCCGCTGACGCTTACGGCCGACGAGGTCCAGCGGCTGCGCTCGCTCAACGACCCGATCGATCTCGACGAGGTGCGACGCATCTATCTGTCGCTGTCGCGCCTGCTATCGGCCCATGTCGAATCCTCGCAGATGCTGTTTCGCCAGCGCAAGCAGTTCCTCAGCCTCTCCGACGAGGCAAAGACACCCTATGTCATCGGCATCGCCGGCTCTGTCGCCGTCGGCAAGTCGACGACGGCACGTATCCTTGCCGAGTTGCTGGCCCGCTGGCCATCGAGCCCCAAGGTCGATCTCGTGACGACCGATGGCTTCCTCTATCCGAATGCCGTGCTCCAGCGTGAAGAGATGATGGATCGCAAGGGTTTTCCGGAGAGCTACGATATCGGCGCGCTTTTGCGCTTCCTCTCGGCGATCAAGGCCGGCAAGGCCGACGTCAAGGCGCCGATGTATTCGCACCTGACCTACGACGTCCTCCCGAATGCGTCGCGGACCATCGACCGGCCGGACATCCTGATCTTCGAGGGCATCAATGTCCTGCAATCGCGCAACCTGCCGGCCGACGGCAAGGTCGTGCCGATGGTTTCCGACTTCTTCGACTTCTCGATCTATATCGATGCGGAAGAGGCGCTGATCCACAACTGGTATGTCGAGCGCTTCATGCGGCTGCGCGACACCGCCTTCAAGGATCCCGATTCCTACTTCCACCGCTATGCGACGATCAGCGAGATGGCGGCGCAGGCGATTGCCGAAGGCCTGTGGAGCAACATCAACCTGAAAAACCTGCGCCAGAACATCCTGCCGACCCGCCCACGCGCCGACCTGATCCTGCAAAAGGGCCAGAACCACCTCATCGAGACGGTGGCGCTGCGCAAACTATAGCCGGCTATGGATTGACCCGACGCAGTGTGAGATTGATGCGCCCGGGATTCTTCAGGAGCGTCGACGTGCCCGGATAAATCCGGTCAACCCCATGAAAAATCAGCCGGCTTTCTCCTCCGAAGACAAACACATCGCCGCTCGATAGCCGGAAGGAGCGGGTCGGATCGTTGCGGGAAACCCCGCCAACGCGAAACAGGCACTGATCACCGAGCGACACGGACACGACCGGTGCACCGAACTCCGTTTCGTCGCGGTCCTGATGCAGCCCCATCTTCGCCTCTGGCTCATAGAAATTGACAAGGCAGGCTTCCGGCGGCTTTTCGAAGCCGGCAACCGTCTCCCACAAAGCCAGCAGCGCATCGGGAATGGCCGGCCAGGGGCGTCCGGTCTCGGGATGTGTCGGTTGATAGCGGTAACCGTTATCCTTGTCCGTCACCCAGCCAAGCGGCCCGCAATTGGTCATACGCACCGACATCGGCTTGCCGGTCTTCGGCATGCGCGGCACGAAAAGCGGCGCCTCGGCCACGACGTGCCTTATCGCGGCGACGAGCGCTTCCTGCGCCGCGCGGTCGAAATGATCGGGGAAGTAGCGCAGCCCCGGTGCGAGGCCGCGCTCAGCCATGGCCGCTCACGCTTCCGACAGATCCGGAATGCGCAGCACCTGGCCGGGATAGATCTTGTCCGGGTGGGACAGCATCGGCCGGTTGGCGTCGAAGATCACGGTATGCTTGGCGCCCTTGCCCTTGCCGAAATAGGTTTCGGCGATCTTCCAGAGGTTGTCGCCCTTCTTGACCGTGTGCAGCGTCGGCTCCTTGGCGGACGTCGGCACTTTCAGCAGTTCCGTCAGGTCGATCTTGTCGAGCTTCAGGCCGGAATCGGGGGAAGCAAGCTTGAGATCGGCCGCTTCGACCTTCGAGATGCCCAGTGTGTTGCCAACGGCGATGACCGCCTTCTCAAAGGCCGTCTGGTCGGCCACGACGCCCTTCAGTACGCATTTGTCGCCTTCGACAGAAACCTCGACCTTCTGCGTGCCGAGATCGAAGGAATCGAGCTCCTTCTTGACCGCGTCCGCTGCCGGCGCTTCGTCGTCGCCGATGCCGAGCTTCTTGCCGGCGCTCTTGATAAAGCTGAAGAGACCCATGGTTACCTCCCGTGTTTTGTTTTCTTGGACTTAAGCAGAGCCTTCCTGCGAAGGGAAGGTTTCGTTTCACTCTCACGTATAAACGGCCAAGTTGCGGCAATCATTCGCCGCCGGGCTTCGCGCGCATGCGTTTCACGCCCGATCGGCCCGATTTTTCCTTGAGCCGGCGTTCGATCGACCCCTTCGTCGGCTTGGTTTTTCTGCGCACCGGCGGCGGTGGTTCGGCAGCCTTGAGGATCAGCTCCTTCAGCCGCTCGCGCGCATCCTCGCGGTTGCGCTCCTGGCTGCGAAACCGGTTCGCCTCGATCATCAGCACGCCATCCTTGGAGACCCTGCGACCGGCAAGCTTTTCGGCATTCGCCTTGACGCGCTCGTTTAGCGACGGCGAGTTGCGCAGATCGAAGAACAGCTGGACCGCGGTCGAGACCTTGTTGACATTCTGCCCGCCCGGGCCACCGGCCAGCACGAACTGTTCGGTCAGTTCCCAACCGGCAATCGTGATGGAACTCTTGATGTAAAGTGGGTCGCTGGCCATGGATGTTCCTTTCCTGGCCGTTGTAGCGGGCGAAGCGGCCGCCGGGAAGCCGGTGCCGGAGACGAAAAACCCGGCCTCTGGGACCGGGTTTCACGTGAATCATGGGGGAGAGGCCTTACTCGGCCGCAGCCTTGAGGCCCGGTGCCGCGTCGCGCACGCTGCCATCCACCTGACCCTCGAACTTCTCGAAGTTGGTGATGAACATGTCGACGAGCTTTTCGGCCTGCTTGTCGTAAGCGGCACCGTTGGCCCAGGTCGAGCGCGGGTCGAGGATCTTCGTATCGACATCCGGCACCGAAACCGGGACCTGGAAGCCGAAATTGTCGTCGCGGCGGAACAGCGCATCCTTCAGCGAGCCGTCGAGCGCTGCGGCAAGCAGCGTGCGGGTTGCCTTGATTGGCATGCGGCGGCCTTCGCCATAGGCGCCACCGGTCCAGCCGGTGTTGACCAGCCAGCAATCGACGCCTTGCTCGGCGATCAGCTCCTTGAGCAGGTTGCCGTAGACCGTCGGGTGGCGCGGCATGAAGGGTGCGCCGAAGCAGGTCGAGAAGGTGGCTTCCGGCTCGGTCACGCCACGCTCCGTGCCGGCAACCTTGGCGGTGTAGCCGGAAAGGAAGTGGTACATGGCCTGGTCGGGCGTCAGCTTGGCGATCGGCGGCATCACCCCGAAGGCATCGGCCGTCAGCATGATGATCGTCTTCGGATGCGGCGCGCGGCCGGTCTCGCTGGCATTCGGGATGAAATCCAGCGGATAGGCGCAACGGGTGTTTTCCGTCAGCGAACCGTCGTTGAAGTCCGGAACGCCGTTCGCATCGAGCACGACGTTTTCAAGCACGGTGCCGAAACGCTGCGTCGTGGCATAGATTTCCGGCTCGGCTTCGGCCGAAAGACGGATCGTCTTGGCGTAGCAGCCGCCTTCGAAATTGAAGATGCCGTTTTCGCCCCAGCCGTGCTCGTCGTCGCCGACCAGCGTGCGGTTCGGATCAGCCGACAGCGTCGTCTTGCCGGTGCCCGACAGGCCGAAGAACACGGCGGCGTCGCCATCCGGGCCGACATTGGCCGAGCAGTGCATCGGCATGACCTTTTCCGACGGCAGCAGCCAGTTCAGAACAGTGAACACCGACTTCTTCATTTCGCCGGCATAGAAGGTGCCGGCAATCAGCACGATGCCGCGCGACAGATCGCAGGCGATCATGGTTTCCGTACGGGCGCCATGACGGACCGGATCGGCCTTGAAGGTCGGCAGGTCGATGATGGTGAGTTTCGGCGCGAAACCGGCAAGGTCCTTCTCGTCCGGGCGGATGAGCAGGTTGCGGATGAACAGCGAATGCCAGGCGAGTTCCGTGACGACGCGGGTCGGCAGGGCGTACTCAGCATCAGCACCGCCGATGAGGTCCTGCACGAAGAGATCGCGGTCGCCGGCATGCGCCAGCATGTCGGCGTGCAGCACATCAAAATGCTCGCGCGACACGGCCTTGTTGTTGTCCCACCAGATGGCATCGACGGTGTTTTCATCACGAACGACGAACTTGTCCTTCGGAGAGCGGCCGGTGTGCTGGCCGGTGAGTGCGCGCAGCGCGCCATGCGCCGTCTTGACAGCTTCGCCGCGACCGAGCGCCTCTTCGTAAAGAGCCTCTGCTGCAAAGTTGTACCGGACCGTGCCGTTGGTGTGGATACCCATCGCGGTGAGCCCCTGAGCGGGGTTGCGAACGCCAAGTTCCTGCATGATCCAGTTTTCCTCCGTAGGCGACAAGACTGGTGTGAATTTTCGAGGAAACTAATCTGGCACTGTCACAAAAACAAGAGGGAATTCGAAATTAGGCAACAATATCAATTATTTAATCGATTTAAAGAATTGTGTTACTTTTTTAATCGTTTGAATAATCGATTTAAAAAGCGACTCGTTACCCCCTCACGAAACGTCATCCTTTATCTTTGCCACAATTTGTTCCACCTTTATCCCCAAGGAGGCGCATCACATCCAGGACAGGAACTCGGATCCGAGGTCGGGAAAGGCGCCGATGACTATGGAGATTAGCAGGATGCAGACGATCGCACTCGTAGACGACGACCGGAATATCCTCACATCCGTATCGATCGCCCTGGAGGCCGAAGGCTACAAGGTCGAGACCTATACGGACGGCGCCTCGGCGCTCGATGGTCTGCTTGCCCGCCCCCCGCAGCTTGCCATCTTCGATATCAAGATGCCGCGCATGGACGGCATGGAGCTGCTGCGCCGGCTGCGCCAGAAGTCGGACATCCCCGTCATCTTCCTCACCTCGAAGGACGAGGAGATCGACGAGCTGTTCGGCCTCAAGATGGGCGCCGACGACTTCATTACAAAACCGTTCTCCCAGCGCCTGCTGGTCGAGCGCGTCAAGGCCATCCTGCGCCGTGCTTCCAGCCGCGAGGCGGCCGCAACGGCCGGTGCCACCGGCGCACCGAAAACCGGCGAAGTGGCCGCACGCTCGCTGGAGCGCGGCCAGCTCGTCATGGACCAGGAGCGCCACACCTGCACCTGGAAGGGCGAGCCGGTGACCCTGACCGTCACGGAGTTCCTCATCCTGCATTCGCTGGCGCAGCGCCCGGGCGTCGTGAAGAGCCGCGATTCGCTGATGGATGCGGCCTATGACGAGCAGGTCTATGTCGACGACCGCACCATCGACAGCCACATCAAGCGGCTTCGCAAGAAGTTCAAGATGGTCGATGACGACTTCGACATGATCGAAACGCTCTATGGTGTCGGGTATCGTTTCCGCGAGAGCGCCTGAGCGAAGCTGCGCATCCGTAGCGATTTCGCTTGCATCGACTGCGGCGGCGATGGCATGCCGCAGTCCCGGCGGCGTGACGCCGCCGCCCGCATTCAAGGATAGGACCGCGTGCCGCAGACCGTGCTCGACAGGGATGGAGGAGAAACCGAGGGTCGGCCCGCGCCGCGCTCGTTCCGGCGCCGCTGGACCCATCCCTTCACGCTCGCCCGCCGCATCTTCGGCAATGCCGTCTTTTCCAGCCTCACGCGTCGCATCCTGTTCTTCAACCTCGTGGCACTCGTCGTGCTCGTCGCGGGCATCCTCTATCTCAACCAGTTTCGCGAGGGCCTGATCGACGCACGCGTCGAAAGCCTTTTGACGCAGGGCGAGATCATTGCCGGCGCGATTTCGGCCTCCGCCTCGGTCGATACCAACTCGATCACCATCGATCCGGAGAAGCTGCTGGAGCTGCAGGCCGGCCAGAGCATCACGCCGCTGCCGAATGACGAGGACCTCGAATTCCCGATCAATCCGGAGCGCATTGCCCCCGTTCTCCGGCGGCTGATTTCGCCGACCCGTACCCGCGCCCGCATCTACGACACCGACGCCAACCTGCTGCTCGATTCGCGCCATCTCTATACCCAGGGCCAGGTGCTGCGCTTCGACCTGCCGCCGGTGGAGCCGGAGAGCACCAGCCTCATCGAGCGGATGAATGTCTGGTTCAACCGCATTCTCCAGCCGAGCAACCTGCCGCAGTATAAGGAAGCGCCCGGCGGTGACGGCTCGATCTATCCGGAAGTGATGAATGCGCTGACGGGCGTGCGCGGCGCGGTCGTGCGCGTCAACGACAAGGGTGAGCTGATCGTCTCGGTTGCGGTGCCCGTACAGCGTTTCCGCGCCGTGCTTGGCGTGCTGCTGCTCTCCACGCAGGCCGGCGATATCGACAAGATCGTGCATGCGGAGCGGCTTGCCATCATGCGGGTCGCCGGCGTTGCCGGCCTCGTCAACATCGCGCTGTCTTTGCTGCTCTCCAGCACCATCGCCAACCCCCTGCGCCGGCTTTCGGCGGCAGCCATCCGCGTGCGCCGCGGCGCCAAGGAGCGTGAGGAAATCCCGGATTTTTCGGCGCGCCAGGACGAAATCGGCAACCTTTCCATTGCGCTGCGCCAGATGACCAACGCGCTCTATGACCGCATCGACGCGATCGAGAGCTTTGCTGCCGACGTCAGCCACGAGCTGAAGAACCCGCTGACGTCGCTGCGCAGCGCCGTCGAGACCCTGCCGCTGGCCCGCACGGAAGAATCCAAGAAGCGGCTTCTCGACGTCATCCAGCATGACGTGCGCCGCCTCGACCGCCTGATCAGCGATATTTCGGACGCCTCGCGGCTCGATGCGGAACTGGCCCGCAGCGACGCGCGCACCGTCGACCTCGAAAAGCTGCTCGGCGACCTCATCGACATTTCGCGCCAGGTCAACACGCGCAAGAAGCCGGTGACGCTCGATTTCGTGGTCGACCGGAAGGACAATCCGAAGGCCAAGTTCGAGATCAGCGGCTACGAGCTGCGCATCGGCCAGATCGTTACCAACCTCATCGAGAATGCGCGCTCCTTCGTGCCGGATCCGGGCGGGCGTATCGTCGCGCGGCTGTCGCGCGGCCGCAACGACCGCTGCATCATCCAGATCGAGGACAATGGCCCGGGTATTCAGGCCGAGGACGTCGATCGCATCTTCGAGCGCTTCTACACGGACCGCCCGTCAACGGAGGATTTCGGCCAGAATTCCGGCCTTGGCCTCTCCATCTCGCGGCAGATCGCCGAAGCCCATGGTGGCACGCTGAAGGCCGAAAATATCATCGACAAGGCGACCGGCAGCGTGATGGGTGCCCGCTTCACCCTCTCGCTTCCGACAGGCACGCACAAATGACCACAGGCTCCAATGTGCACGGGACGGCGATCGTGATCGGCACAAGGGGGTATCTGTTCGTTGGCCCGTCTGGGGCAGGCAAGAGCGCCATAGCACTCCATTGCATTGCCGAGGCGCGCGCCTGCGGCCTGTTTGCCGCTCTCGTCAGCGACGATCAGGTTCTGGTGTCGGAGGTGGACGGGCGCCTGGTCGCCCGGGCGCCTGCCAGCATCGCCGGGCTCGCCGAAGTGCGGGGCGCCGGCATCGTCAAAATGGAGGCAATCGAGTCCGCCGTGCTGGAGCGGGCGATCCGCCCGATCGAGCCGCCCTTTGCCGAGCGCCTGCCGCCGGAGGGGGAAACCGTCGAGATCCTGCCGTCACTCTCCCTGCCCTTGACGCGGCTGCCGCTCTTTCCGGGTTGCTCGGCCTTTTCGACATTGACCATACTCCACCCGGAAATCCTGAAAAGTTGACGTCAAAAGCCCCGGTAAAACGTGAAATCAGCCATTTTGGGCTTGCACTTGGCCTTTTCATTGACATGATGGCCACCCCAACGGTGGACGGAATTGCTGCATTGCGGTATTCGCCGTTCGTTTTGAATTGGGAAACTGGAGCGACTGCTGATGATCGGACTGGTGCTTGTCACCCATGGCAAGCTGGCGGAGGAATTCCGTCACGCCCTTGAACATGTGGTCGGTCCGCAAAAGGCGATCGAGACCGTCTGCATCGGCCCCGAGGACGACATGGACCAGCGCCGCCAGGATATTCTGGAAGCCGTCCAGAAAGCGGACCAGGGGCACGGTGTCATCATCCTCACCGACATGTTCGGCGGCACGCCCTCGAACCTCGCGATTTCCGTCATGACCGGCGACGGCATCGAGGTGATCGCTGGCGTCAACCTTCCCATGCTGATCAAACTTGCCGGCATTCGCGGCGAAAACAACATGGAAAAGGCGCTGATCGACGCCTCCGAGGCCGGCCGCAAATACATCAACGTGGCCAGCCGCGTCCTGAGCGGCAAATAAGGTTTCCCGCCGTCCATGACCGTCTCGAAAGAGCTTCTCATCATCAACAAGCGCGGCCTGCATGCCCGTGCTTCGGCAAAATTCGTCCAGACAGTCGACGGCTACGACGCGGAAGTGACCGTTTCCAAGGATGGCATGACGGTGGGTGGCACCTCGATCATGGGCCTGATGATGCTGGCCGCCAGCCCGGGATGCAGCGTGTTCGTCACCGCGACGGGCGCCCAGGCGCAGCAGGTGCTCGATGCATTGGATGCGCTGATTGCCGACCGTTTCGGCGAAGAAATGTAAACCAAGTGTCGATATAAGGATATAAAGACTTCTTTATATCCGGTTGCTCCAGCTGACGTTTCCTGATAGGAAGCGCCATCACCAAAAGCCAGAAGGCTGGAGACCTCCATGACCACCACGAAGGACTACCACGTCGCCGATATCGCGCTTGCCGATTTCGGCCGTAAGGAAATTCAGATCGCCGAAACCGAAATGCCGGGCCTGATGGCCTGCCGCGAAGAATTCGGTACGGCAAAGCCGCTCAAGGGCGCGCGCATCACCGGCTCGCTGCACATGACGATCCAGACCGCCGTTCTCATCGAGACGCTGGTCCAACTCGGCGCCGACGTGCGCTGGGCCTCGTGCAACATCTTCTCCACGCAGGACCATGCCGCCGCCGCGATCGCCGCCGCCGGCATCCCGGTCTATGCCGTGAAGGGCGAGACGCTGACGGAATACTGGGAATACACCGACAAGATCTTCCAGTGGGCCGATGGTGGTCTCTCCAACATGATCCTCGACGATGGCGGCGACGCCACCATGTACATCCTGCTCGGCGCCCGCGCCGAAGCCGGCGAGAACATCCTGGTAAACCCGGGTTCGGAAGAAGAGGAAATCCTCTTCGCACAGATCAAGAAGCGCCTTGCCGCTACACCCGGCTGGTTCACCAAGCAGCGCGATGCCATCCAGGGCGTCACCGAAGAGACCACGACCGGCGTCAACCGTCTCTACCAGCTCCAGCAGAAGGGCCTGCTGCCCTTCCCGGCGATCAACGTCAACGATTCGGTCACCAAGTCGAAGTTCGACAACAAGTACGGCTGCAAGGAATCGCTGGTCGACGGCATCCGCCGCGGCACCGACGTGATGATGGCCGGCAAGGTCGCCGTCGTCTGCGGTTACGGCGACGTCGGCAAGGGCTCGGCAGCATCGCTGAGCGGCGCAGGCGCCCGCGTGAAGGTGACGGAGATCGATCCGATCTGCGCACTTCAGGCTGCCATGGACGGTTTTGAAGTCGTACGGCTCGAAGACGTCGTGTCCTCCGCCGACATCTTCATCACCACGACCGGCAACAAGGACGTCATCCGCGTCGACCATATGCGCGAGATGAAGGACATGGCGATCGTCGGCAATATCGGCCACTTCGACAACGAGATCCAGGTCGCGTCGCTGAAGAACTTCAAGTGGACGAACATCAAGCCGCAGGTCGACATGATCGAGTTCCCGAAGGGCAACCGCATGATCCTGCTGTCGGAAGGCCGTCTGCTGAACCTCGGCAACGCCACCGGCCACCCGTCCTTCGTGATGTCAGCTTCGTTCTCCAACCAGGTTCTGGCCCAGATCGAGCTCTTCACCAAGGGCGACGCCTACAAGAACGAGGTCTACGTCCTGCCCAAGCAGCTCGACGAGAAGGTCGCACGCCTGCACCTCGCCAAGCTCGGCGCCAGGCTGACCGAACTTTCCGACGAGCAGGCCGGCTATATCGGCGTGACGACGACCGGTCCGTTCAAGGCTGAGCACTACAGGTACTGATCCTTACCCGGATTATCCACAACATCTAGAGGCGG